>NZ_JBICMC010000081.1:0-17855 GCF_043106005.1 Pseudomonas sp. GLN_2
GGTCTGCCACGTCACTGCGCCACCAGTGGTCCAGCACCTTTGTACCCCCTTCACTCAACTCCATGCCGATCACGCACTGGCCGGTCTGTTCGGCAAAGGCCAGGCCGTTGATGAGGTCGGCGTTGTCGTAGCGGTCCAGCGCTTGCAACAAGCGTTCGCTGACCACCCAGCGGGTATGGTCCTTGGCGCGGTCTTCGGCGGCTTGCTGGGCGTGTTGCATGGCCTGCTCGAAACCGTCGAGCTGATCGTGCATGGCCTGGCGGTCGACCAGGTGGCCGTATTTCTGGTCGAACCGCTTGCGGAACTCGCCGGCATCCTGACGGGCCTGGACTTTGCTGCGGACCTCGCGCTCGAACTGCGCCAGGTGGGGCTTCATGCGTTCATCATGGGCATCTGCCTGTTGATTGGCCCGTTCGGAGAACAAGTAGATCTCGGGATGCAGGTGGGGCTGGTTGCGGACTTTTTCGGCCATGACTTCGCGCTTGACGATCTGCTCGGCCACCATCTGCGGGTAGAGTTTTTCGATTTCCAGGAACGACTGCGCGACCAGCAGCTTGCGTTCGTTGTCCACCCCGGGTTCCACGGTACGCGCCAGCCACTGGGTCTTCACATCCTCGACAGCGGCGTTGCGCCAGGCGTTGAGCTCCTGGGTGATCCCGATGGCGTCTTCGATGACGATGGCGGCGCCACGGGGTTTGCTGTGGTTCACCAGCGGTGCCAGCGCTTGGCGTGATGCGTGCGGCGAGACGATCTGGTCGTTGTTGAACGGCTGCAGGTCCAGCAGTGCCTGCAGGTCTGCATCGTTTTGGGCCTTGAAGTCGGCCACCCAGTTCAGTTGGTCATGCTTGAGGACGTGGGGCTGTGGCGGGGCGTCGGAAGGCTGGATGAAGCGGGCGATATCAATCGTGGGCAGGCTGCTGCGGTATTCCTCGTCGAGCAGGCGGTAGTTGTCGAGCATACGCGGGGTCAGCGGGGAAGGGCTGAACAATGGGCGCAGCTCCTGGATGTCATCCAGGTCGTAGAGGGTGATGGTCCAGCCGAAACCGCGAAGGATCTCATCCAGATTGCCGGCGCTGGGGGCAGGCGCCCAGGGGGCGTCGCTGCTGATGTACAGCAGCGAGCCATTGGGCGCCACGCGGTATTGGCTGTGCCATTCGTAGGCCGGCGCGCTATGGCGCTTGATCAGCAGGTAGAGAAAGCCCTCGCGCAAAGGGCGGATGGCGTAGCTGGAATGGGTCAGCTCGCCGACCTCCTGGAACGGGCTGAGATAGCCTGGCAATTTGGGCAGGCGAGCACGTTGTGCCGGGTTGCCGCCGACGGCGGCGTAGCGCAGGGGCAGCAGTTCGAAGCGGCGGGTGCAGTCGGCGACGGGGCTGTTGCGCAGGGCAGGGCGGTAGCCGGAGGTGATGCGCCTGCACAGTTCGAGGGTTTCGCTGAGTGAGTCCATGGTTGTGTTGTGCCTCAGTCCTTGGTGCGCAGGCAGCGCTGCACGTTGTCCATCAGGGATGTCTGCTGCTCGCGCGTGGCGGCAATCGCCTCCTGCCAGGCTGGCGAGCTACTGAGCTGTTCGCCACCGCGAGCCAGCATCAGCACATAGCTAATAAGGTCTTCTTCACGTCCCAGGCCTTGCGCGCGCGCCTGATCCAGATAGTGCTGAATCAAGCCAACCCGTGTGCCGTGGCAGGCAGCGTGCAAGGTCGGGCAGGACTGCTCGTTCTTGAGCAACTCGGCAAGTTGATAGCTCAGCGGGTCACCCGCCAGTTCGGCCCAACACGCTTCGTTCAACGTGATTGGCGGACAGTGCGTGGATTGAGGCTGATCACCCCCGGATATCTGCATCCACAACCGCTTGCTCGGGTGCGCTACGGGTGCCCACCAGTGATGGATGGGGGCCAGCCATTCGCTTACCCCAGGCAGCTCACGATGCCTATCCAGCACTAGCAGAGCCGCGGCGGTGTGGAAGCGCAACAGGTACGAGTGGCCGTCCGTGCCCGTGACGATGTTGGCGTGGCTCAAGTGTCCGGCGAGCCGGGCAGCGGGAAGCGCGCTGACTATCCAGCCGCACACGGCGCCAGCAGCACCTTGTTCAAGTTGCCACTGGAAGTCGTACTGGGCCGAGACTTCAGAACCGAGGCGCGAACCGAACAACCAAGGGCCTGCTGTCCGCAGGTTGCTGAACTGGGCTTGCTGCAGCAGTGGCCAGCAGCGGCCCGTGTAGTGCCCGGTCAGTTGTTCTTGCACCTTGGGTGTCAAGTTGGCCATTTCCACGATGGCGCTGAGGCGATAGTGATCGGATGCCCGCAGCACATCGACCATTGCTCTGACAAATGGGCTGGGCATCAGCTTGCTCCTTCCATGCGAATGATGGTGTGGCCGTCGGCTATCGCCTTGAGCAGGCAGCTGAGGCAAATGGGCTCGCCCGGCGCTGGTACGCCAGACGTTGAAGTGACGCGATTGCTACCCGTAGCCTGCTGGCTGACAGGCCCTTTGAAGGCCAGCGCCAGGCCGTCCAGCGTGATACCGGCGCCGTCGACTCTCAAAAGCCCTGCGGGGCTGCGGATCGTCAGGCTTTCGCTGACCTGGATGTCATAAACCTTGGTGGTGTGCCGGATGGCTTCGCCCGTTTGCAACGTGCTGTGACCGGCAACCACCTGTTCGCGGTGGCCGCCGATTTCTATCGTGTGGTTTGCCTTGGTGATGTCCTGCCGGTGGTTCCCTACCTGTTCGATTCGGTCCTTGCCTGTGGTGATCCTGTGGTTGCGGCCGATGCTCAGGCTTTCGTCGTTGCCGATTTCGTGTACCCGGTTCTGGCCGATGCCAACAGACTCGTCACGGGCAATGTCTTCGCGACGGTCCTGACCGATCGAAATCGTCTCGTCTCGTTCGACGCGTTCGGTACGATCGTTACCCACGCGTGTGGTTTCGTCGTGCTTGACGATGTTGTTCTGGTCCCGCTCGGCATGAATGAACACCTCCTGCCGACCCAGTTCATCCTCGAAGCGCAGCTCGTTGAAGCCTTCGCCTTTATGGGTCTGGCTCTTGATGGTCATGCGCGTCTTGTGCTCGGGCAGGTCATAGGGCGGCAACTGGTTACCGCAATAGGTGCGCCCGGTGATCATCGGCTGGTCCGGGTCGGCGTTGACGTACTGGATGATCACATCCTGGCCGATGCGCGGGATGGCCATCGAACCCCAGCTGCCCCCCGCCCAACCTTGCGACACGCGCACCCAGCAGGAGCTGAACTCGTTGTTTTCGCTTTCCCGGTCCCAAGGAAAGCTCACTTTCACCCGGCCCCATTGGTCGCAATAGATTTCCTCGCCCTTGGGCCCGACCACCGTCGCCATGTGCGGGCCGTCGATGCGTGGCTTGGGCAGGGGGGCCGGGCGCCATTCGGTCCTGCCGGGAACCAGCAATGCTTCCTGTTTGTAGCGGGTGCCTTGCTGCGAGCCGGCGGCCTCTTCCTGCAGGCTGGTGAACTGGGTGCCTTCGTGATGCACGCTGACCGTGCGCCAGTGCACGTTGAGGTCTTCACGCGGGTGCTCGATGAGGGTGAAGCTCAGCCCCGGTTGCAGGCGCACATCGTCGCCTTCCACTTCGGCAATGCGTGCATCATGGCGCAGGGCCGTGAGGCGGGTGGCAGTGAACGGAACCCCGACCGCATCACGCTTGTATCGGCCGGGGTAGTCGAAGCGCTCATAGTTCAGCGATTGATGGGTGTTGCTATTGTCGTAAGCCTGGTGTTCCTGACGGTATTGTGGGTGAGTGAAGGTGTAGTCCCGTTGCACCTGCCGCGCTGTTCGCACCTGTTCGCTGTAACGCAAGCGCCGCAGGCAAGGCCTGGCCTGATCGCCGCCTCCAACGGATCGGTACAGCACCTGATCGGGGCCCACGTCGTCATTGTGAAACCCTTCATCCTCATCATCGGTCTTGATGGCCCCCCGGCTGATCTGGCCCAGCGCCAGCAGCCGGTCAGTGATGATCAGCAAGTGCTGCTTCGGCGTGTGTTCGAAGCGGTAGACAATGCCTTCCTCGGCGGCCAGGCGGGCCATGAAGTCGAGGTCTGTTTCACCGGCCTGCACGCAAAATTCGCGCACCTGATGCGGGTCGAGACACTTCAGCTCGTAGGCATTCACGCCCTGGCGCTTGAGCATGATCTCGAGAATCTGCGGCACGGTTTTCTGCTGGAAGATGCGCCAGTTCGAGCGCAGCCCGGCGCGGGCCAGCACGGGCTCGACCAGTGCCCGGTAACGGGTGCGATGGAAGCCTGTTTCACCCTGGCTGAAGGTGCTGACCAGGCCGTGCACGTAGCGCAACGGGCGCTCACCCTGCCAGAGGGTGAAGAGCACCGGTTTGTCGAGGAGCTGGCCGAAGTCGACATCGTCTTCGAAGCTGATCAGCTCCAGCTGCAGTCGGAACGGTGAGCTGATGGCTTCGTCCAGTTCGAACGACACCACCTCAAACTCGCTTCGGCCAACCAGCGGCTGGAAAGTGAAGCGCAAATCGGATTGGCTGGGCATGTGGCGTCCCCCGTTACTGCTGCAGAATGGCGTTGAGCGATTCGACGACTTCGGCGGTTAGCAGGTCGAGGCGGTAGCTGTAGTAGCTGTAGGCGCAGACCATGGCGATGACCGAGATGACCAGCGGGGTCCACCAGGGCCACTGCCAGCGGCGCATACGGTGGGGGCAATGGACGACGTTGCTATAGGGGTCGCTCACTGTTTCCGGCGTGGGGCCACGCAGTTGGCGAATGACCTTGTGCATCCGGCTGATCAACGCGCGAAGGATTTCATCGCCCTTGGGGTCAAGGGCGTATTTGCCTTGCAGGCCCAGGCAAAAGCAGAAGTACAGGAACTCCAGCACATCCTGGAATTCCTTTGGCGATTGCA
This sequence comes from Pseudomonas sp. GLN_2, assembly GCF_043106005.1. Classification (NCBI taxonomy): domain Bacteria; kingdom Pseudomonadati; phylum Pseudomonadota; class Gammaproteobacteria; order Pseudomonadales; family Pseudomonadaceae; genus Pseudomonas; species Pseudomonas sp. GLN_2. The sequence goes on from NZ_JBICMC010000081.1 coordinate 4,887, forward strand.
TGATGCGCTCGAGCAGCACAAGATCTTTTCGCCGCCCTGGGTTTCGTCGTGGAAGATGCTCAGCAGCGGTTCGTGGCTCCAGCACGAGTTCTGGCCCCAGGGGCGGGTCATCACGGCCTCGTCCAGGTGCAGGCACAAGGCGTAGGAATAGACTTCCTGATGGACCGCGCAATAGCCGTGCTGTCGCATTTCCTCGCGGATAGTACCGATCTGCGTTTGCACGGTCTTGTGCACGAACTGGATGTTGGGCAGGTCATCCAGTGTGCGCAGGCGAATGACCAGGCCGAACAGCTGGCTTGCCGCGTCGAGCATGAGGTTGTCGTAGCCGCCGCGTAGCTGAAAGTCCGGGTCGGCCGGGTAGCTGGTCAGATCTGTTGCGTATTCAGGACCCGCGCTACCAGGAGGCCGTGGGGTTTCATTTGTGTCTTCAAGCAGGATTGGCTTTTGGTGGGCGGGCACTGGTTTGCCAGTGCGCTCGGACTCTTTGGGCATCCTTGATCCTCGTCTCTTGGCAGGTCAAACACTCGCAGTGCACCTACTTCCATGCGGCCGGGCGCAAGCATTTGCGAAAGTTTGAAGGCTAACGAGGAATCAATTTTTGAGACAGATTGAAACTTCCTAATGCGTTGTAAGAAGTTTCGCTAAAAGTTGTTTTTAAGTGTTTCTTGTCAAAAAAATGATGTTTTGTACAGGTAGGGAAGGCAAAGCATGAAACCGGTTTCAAAACCTTTCTGAACGCGCTAGATTATTCGGCTGTCTCTTGATGGCCTATCAAGATCACCTCTCAATTGAAAATCAGATGGCGCTTATCAAGGCCGCCCCACAGCCGATGAGGATTCGCAATGCCTGAGCATGCCCCAGACAACCCGCGCAGGGATTTTCTGCGCAAGACCTTGACCCTGATCCCTGTCGTTACCGTGGCCAGCACGGGGCTTGGTGCAGGCGCCAGCCAGCTGCTTGCGGCCCCGCAACAGCAACCGAACGTGCCCGCCACGCCACCTGCGGGCGACTATCGACCGACATTCTTCAGCGCCGAGGAGTGGGCTTTTGTCCAGGCTGCCGTGTCGCGCATCATCCCGGCCGATGAGCTTGGCCCAGGGGCACTCGAAGCGGGTGCCGCCGAGTTCATCGACCGCCAGATGAATACCCCCTACGCAACTGGCGCACAGTGGTACATGCAAGGGCCCTTCAACGCCGACGCCCCGCCCGAGCTGGGCTACCAGCTCCAGCTCAGCCCGCAACAAATCTACCGCCTGGGCATCGCTGCCGTGGACGGCTGGTGCAAGGCCAATGGCGGACAGGTTTTTGCTGCGCAAGATAGCGCTACCCGAGACCGCATTCTCAGCAAGTTGGAGGCAGGAGAGCTGGTTTTCGAAACCGTTCCGGCCAAGGTGTTCTTCAGCCTGCTGGTGCAAAACACGCGCGAAGGGTTCTTCTGCGACCCGATTCATGGCGGCAACAAAGGCATGGTCGGCTGGACCCAGATCGGCTTCCCCGGCGCCCGCGCCGATTTCATGGACTGGGTCGAGCGCAATGAGCCTTACCCGTTCCCGGCTGTATCGATCCGTGGTGAGAGGGCCTGAGGCATGGCGACTGTGTTGAACAAAGTGGATGCGGTGATCGTCGGCTTCGGCTGGGCCGGTGCGATCATGGCCAAAGAGCTGACCGAGGCCGGGCTGCACGTGGTAGCCCTGGAGCGGGGGCCGATGCAGGATACCTACCCCGAAGGCAGCTACCCGCAGGTGATTGATGAGCTGACCTACAGCGTGCGCAAGAAGCTGTTCGTCGATGTATCGAAAGAAACCGTCACTGTCCGCCATAGCGTGAATGATGTGGCATTGCCCAATCGCCAGCTGGGCGCATTCCTGCCGGGCAAGGGCGTGGGGGGCGCGGGCCTGCACTGGTCGGGGGTGCACTTCCGGGTCGACCCCGTCGAGTTGCGCCTGCGCAGCCACTATGAAGAGCGCTACGGGCGCACGTTCATTCCCGAAGGCATGACCATCCAGGACTTCGGTGTCAGTTACGAAGAGCTGGAGCCCTATTTCGACTTTGCCGAAAAGGTCTTTGGCACTTCGGGCCAGGCCTGGACCGTCAAAGGCCAGGTGGTCGGTGAAGGGAAGGGCGGCAACCCCTATGCGCCGGACCGTTCCAACCCGTTCCCGCTGCCCGCGCAGAAGAACGTTGTATCGGCAAGGCTGTTCGAAAAGGCTGCCACCCGCCTGGGCTACAAACCCTACAACCTACCGTCGGCCAACACCTCCGGGCCATACACCAACCCCTACGGGGCGCAGATGGGGCCGTGCAACTTCTGCGGTTTCTGCAGCGGCTACGTGTGTTACATGTACTCCAAGGCATCGCCCAACGTGAATATCCTGCCGGCGCTGCGCCAGGTGCCCAACTTCGAGTTGCGGCCCAATGCCCATGTGCTGCGGGTGAACCTGGACGACCGCAAGCGCAAGGCCACCGGCGTGACCTACATCGATGCCCAGGGGCGCGAGGTGGAGCAACCGGCAGAGCTGGTGATTCTGGCGGCTTTCCAGTTCAACAACGTGCGTCTGATGCTGCTTTCCGGCATTGGCAAACCTTACGATCCGGTGAAGAACGAAGGTGTGGTCGGGCGTAACTTCGCCTATCAGAACATGGGGACAGTCAAGGCGTTCTTCGACAAGGACACCTACACCAACAACTTCATCGGCGCGGGTGGCAATGGCATTGCCATCGACGATTTCAACGCCGACAACTTCGACCATGGCCCGCACGGCTTCGTCGGCGGTTCGCCAATGTGGGTGAACCAGGCCGGTAGCCGGCCGATTGCCGGTACCTCCAACCCGCCGGGCACGCCGGCCTGGGGCAGTGCCTGGAAGAAAGCCACGGCCGACTACTACACCCACCAGGTGTCGATGGACGCCCACGGCGCCCATCAGTCCTACCGTGGCAATTACCTGGACCTGGACCCCACCTACCGCGATGCCTACGGACAGCCGCTGCTGCGCATGACGTTCGACTGGCAGGAAAACGACATCAAGATGAACCAGTTCATGGTCGACAAGCTGAGCAAGATCGCCCAAGCGATGAACCCCAAGGCCATTGCCGTGCTGGGCAAGCAGGTCAAGGACCACTTCAACACCGCCAGTTACCAGACCACCCACCTGAACGGCGGGGCGATCATGGGCACCGACCCCAAGACCAGTGCACTGAACCGCTACCTGCAAAGCTGGGACGTACACAACGTGTTCGTTCCGGGCGCTTCGGCGTTCCCGCAGGGGCTGGGTTACAACCCGACCGGGCTGGTGGCTGCGCTCACCTACTGGTCGGCCCGCGCCATCCGTGAGCAGTACCTGAAAAACCCCGGTCCGCTGGTCCAGGCTTGAGGAGCGATGAGCATGAAGACACTGTTGATCGCAACCTTGGTGCTGGGTGCCGGCGCGGCTGCACAGGCCGTAGCGAATGACGATGCGCAGGTGCGCCTGGGCGAGTACCTGGCCCGCGCCGGTGACTGCGTGGCCTGCCATACCGCCAAAGGCGGCAAACCCTTTGCCGGCGGGTTGCCGATGGAAACGCCGATTGGCACGGTGTACTCCACCAACATCACCCCGGCGGTCAGTGGCATTGGCCAGTACAGCTTCGAAGACTTCGACCAGGCCGTGCGCAGGGGGATCGGCAAGGACGGCAGTACGCTCTATCCGGCCATGCCATACCCGTCGTATGCGCGGGTCAGCGAGCAGGACATGCAGGCGCTGTACGCCTATTTCATGAAGGGCGTGGAGCCTGTCGAGCAGGCGAACAAGGCCTCTGACATTCCTTGGCCGCTGAGCATGCGCTGGCCACTGGCAATCTGGCGCGGCCTGTTCGCACCAGAGGCCAAGCCCTGGCAGGCATCGGCGACAGCTGACCCTGTGGTGAACCGCGGTGCGTACCTGGTCGAGGGCCCTGGGCATTGTGGCGCTTGTCATACGCCGCGGGCGCTGACCATGCAGGAGAAGGCCCTGAGCGCGGCCGATGGCGAGCAGTTTCTGGCCGGCAGCGCACCGCTGGAAGGCTGGATTGCCAAGAACCTGCGTGGTGATCACAAAGACGGCCTGGGCAGCTGGAGCGAAGCGCAGTTGGTGCAGTTTCTCAAGACTGGGCGCAGTGATCGCAGCGCCGTGTTCGGCGGCATGAGCGATGTGGTCGAGCACAGCATGCAGCACATGAGTGATGCCGACCTGATCGCTATCGCCCGCTACCTGAAAACCCTGCCGCCGAGTAATCCGAATGACCAGCCGCATGTGTACGACAAGCAAGTCGCGGATGCGCTATGGAAGGGTGACGACAGCAAGCCTGGGGCGGCGGTGTACATCGACAACTGCGCGGCCTGCCACCGCACCGACGGGCAGGGCTACACCCGCGTGTTCCCGGCTTTGGCCGGCAACCCGGTGGTGCAGACTGCGGATGCCACGTCGCTGATCCATGTGGTGCTCGCCGGTGGCACGGTACCGGCAACGCACAGTGCACCGTCGAACTTCACCATGCCGGCTTTCGGCTGGCGCCTGAGTGACCAGGAGGTTGCCGAGGTGGTGAATTTCATTCGCAGCAGCTGGGGTAACCAGGGCAGTGCCGTCACGGCCGGTGATGTGAAGTCGCTTCGCTGACGTTTATTTCTGCGCCCTCGCCCGTAGGAGCGGGTTTATCCGCGAACACGGGCGAAGCCTGTGCCATCCCTAACCCCGGCCCCGCAGATCTAAATCTATTAATATCAATGATCTATGCAATATTCTTAATGCGATTTAACATTCCCTGTCTTCGTGCCCGACCAACGGCCTGTTGACGAACGCGTGCATTTTTGCTGTATTGAAACCGGTTTCATCACTATTACAACAATCATAAGGAAAACCCATGGCCGACGCGCCTGCCCATACCCGCGAACGGGTCACCATCAGCGAAGTGGCGCGTGTTGCTGGCGTTTCCAAAGCCACCGTCTCCCGTTACATCGGTGGCGACCGCCAATTGCTGGCCGAAGCCACGGCCAAGCGGCTGGAAGAGGTCATCGAACGCCTCGGCTATCGCCCCAACCAGATGGCTCGCGGCCTCAAGCGCGGCCAGACGCGGCTGATCGGCATGCTGGTGGCCGATATCCTCAACCCCTATTCAGTGGCCGTGATGCACGGCGTGGAAACCGCCTGCCGTCAGCATGGTTACAGCCTGGTGGTGTGCAACACCAACCGCGACGACGAGCAGGAGCGTCACCACCTGGTGGCCCTGCAGAGCTACAACGTCGAAGGGTTGATCGTGAACACCCTCGGTCACCACCCCGGCGAACTGCTCAACCTGCAGCGTGACATCCCCATGGTGCTGGTCGACCGCCAATTGCCCGAGCTGAATGTGGACCTTGTCGGCCTGGACAATGCTGATGCAGTCGAGCAGGCCCTGGACCACCTGCAAGCCCAGGGCTACCGCGACATCCTGGCGGTCAGCGAACCCCTCGATGGCACCAGTTCACGCCTGGAGCGGGTGCAGGCATTCGGCGCGTCGATCAGCCGTCGGCCAGGCATGCGTCAGCAGGTACTTGAAATCAGCGCTGGGCTGCAGGGCCAATTGGCTTCGTTTCTTGCCCACAGTGGTCATGGTCCGCAAGCCATCTTCACCTTCAACGGCGTTGCCACCTTGGCGGTGACCCGGGCGCTGCTCGAGGCCGGGCGCAACCTGGTTACCGATGTCGGGCTGATCGCCCTCGACGACCTCGACTGGTACCCCTTGGTCGGCAAAGGCATCACCGCGCTCGCCCAGCCCACCGAGCGTATCGGCGTGGCGGCCTTCGAAAGCCTGCTCGGTCGTTTGCGCGGCGACAGCGGCGCAGCCCGGCGCATCGACTTCAAAGCCAACCTGATCATCCGCGGTTCAACCCAACCCCAGTAAGAAAACGGCAGGCTTTTGCCTGCTGCTGATCAAAAATGAAACCGGTTTCATAAGGACAATAACAATGCAAGCGAACCCCGTTTCCATCAGTCTCTCCAGCTACGGCGCCGACTTTGTGCGCCAACGTGGCCAGGAGCAGTTTCTGGACCTGCTGGCAGCCGCTGGCGTCAGCCGCGTCGAATTGCGCGAAGAATTGTTCGCCAGTGCACCGGACGCAGCTGCGCTGGGTAGGGTCATTGCCGCGCTGCGCCTGGAATGCCTGTACTCCACCCCCCTTGAATTGTGGACCGCGCAAGGCGTGCCCGACCCGCTGCTGGTGCAGAAGCTGGAAATAGCCCGCGCGCTTGGTGCAGTGGCGCTGAAGGTTTCCTTGGGGCACTTCGATGAGCACTGCAATGTGACGGCCCTGGCGTCGCTGCTGCCTGCCCATGGGCCTCTGTTGCTGGTGGAGAACGATCAGACCGCACAAGGTGGCAGGATCGAACCGATGCTGCAGTTTTTCCAGCGTGTCGACCCGCTTGGGCTGCGCGTGGGCATGACGTTCGATATCGGTAACTGGCAGTGGCAGGGCGAGCCCGCGCCGCAAGCTGCAAGACAGCTAGGCCGTTGGGTGCGCTATGTGCATTGCAAGGCTGTGCAGCGCCGGGCCGATGGCCGTCTGGTTGCCATACCGCCGCAAGCAGCGGACCTGCAAGCGTGGGCAGCGCTGATGGCCGAGTTCGCGCCGGGCGTGGTGCGCGCCGTCGAGTACCCCTTGGTGGGCAAAGACCTGCTGGCGCTGACCCGGGCCCAGGTGCGTCACCTTTCTGCACTGGGCGCTGCGCAGGAGCTGGACCATGCATGAACATGACGTACTGTGTTTCGGCGAAACCATGGCCATGTTCGTCGCCGAGCAAGCCGGTGACCTGGCCGGTGTCGGGCAGTTCGGCAAACGCATCGCCGGCGCCGACAGCAACGTGGCGATCGGCCTGGCGCGGCTGGGTTTCAAGGTGCGCTGGCTGAGCCGGGTAGGTGACGATTCGTTGGGCCGTTTCGTGCTCGACAGCTTGCGCTGCGAAGGCCTGGACTGTTCCGGTGTCGAGGTGGATGCCAACTACCCGACGGGTTTTCAGCTCAAGGCCCGCAGCGATGATGGCAGTGACCCGGCAGTGGAGTACTTTCGCCGCGGTTCGGCGGCCAGCAGGCTGTCACCTGCGATGGTGAGCCCCGTTTGGCTGCAGGCTCGCCACGTGCACGCTACCGGTATTCCGCTGGCGCTGTCGGACAGCTCGCGGGCGCTGTCCCACGCGCTGCTGGACGCAATGCGCGCAGCCGGGCGCAGCATATCGTTCGACCCCAACCTGCGCCCTTCGCTGTGGCCCGATCAAAGCAGCATGGTGCGTGAAATCAATGCCCTGGCGGCCAAGGCCGACTGGGTTTTACCGGGGTTGGAGGAGGGGCGGTTGCTGACCGGTCAGCACACGCCGGCCGATATCGCCGCATTCTACCTGGACCAAGGGGTGGAATTGGTGGTGATCAAGCTGGGCGACGCTGGCGCCTACTTCCGCAGCGCCAAGGGCGAAGGGCAGGTAGCCCCCGTGTTAGTCAGCCGCGTGGTGGACACCGTCGGTGCAGGTGATGCCTTTGCCGTCGGTGTGCTCAGCGCGCTACTGGAGGGCCGTCCGGTAGCCGAGGCGGTAGCGCGCGGCAACTGGTGCGGCAGCCGTGCCGTGCAGTCGCGGGGCGACATGGAAGGGCTGCCGCTGCGCCATGAACTGGAGGCCTACGACCTGCGCAGAAGCGCATGAGCCGACCCGGAATCACCTGTTGCAACAAAAACAACAAGCTCAGGAGAAACAAACCATGCAAAGCCAAAGCCTGGCACCTCGCCGCTGGTGGTACATCATTCCGATTGTGTTCGTCACCTACAGCCTGGCGTACCTGGACCGCGCCAACTACGGCTTCGCCGCCGCCTCCGGCATGGCCGAAGACCTGCACATCACCCCGGTGCTGTCTTCGTTGTTGGGTGCGCTGTTCTTTCTCGGTTACTTCTTCTTCCAGGTTCCCGGCGCCATCTACGCTGAAAAGCGCAGCGTGAAGAAGCTTATCTTCGTCTGCCTGATCCTGTGGGGCGGCCTTGCCACGCTTACCGGCATGGTCAGCAACGTCTACATGCTGATCGGTATCCGCTTCCTGCTCGGGGTGGTGGAAGCTGCGGTCATGCCGGCCATGCTGGTGTACCTGTGCCACTGGTTCACCCGGGCCGAGCGTTCGCGCGCCAACACCTTCCTGATGCTGGGCAACCCGGTGACCATTCTGTGGATGTCGGTGGTGTCGGGTTACCTGATCAAGCATTACGACTGGCGCTGGATGTTCATCATCGAAGGCCTGCCCGCCGTGATCTGGGCGTTCTTCTGGTGGCGCCTGGTGGATGACCGCCCGGCCCAGGTGGCTTGGCTGAGCGAGCAGGAAAAGGCCGCCCTGGCGCAGGCGCTGGCTGCCGAGCAGCAGGGTATCAAGCCTGTAAAGAACTATCGCGAAGCGTTCCGCTCGCCGCAAGTGATCATCCTGGCGCTGCAGTACTTCTGCTGGAGCATCGGCGTGTATGGCTTCGTGCTGTGGCTGCCGTCGATCCTCAAGCAGGCGGCGAACGTCGATATCGTGCAGGCCGGCTGGCTGGCCTCGGTGCCCTACCTGGCGGCGGTGCTGGCGATGGTGGGCGTGTCCTGGGCGTCGGACCGCCTGCAAAAGCGCAAGCGCTTCGTCTGGCCGCCGCTGCTGATTGCCGCGTTGGCGTTCTATGGTTCCTACGCCTTGGGCAGCGAGCATTTCTGGCTGTCGTATGCATTGCTGGTGGTTGCTGGTGCCTGTATGTACGCACCCTATGGCCCATTCTTCGCGATCGTGCCCGAGATCCTGCCGGCCAACGTCGCAGGCGGCGCCATGGCGCTGATCAACAGCATGGGGGCGCTGGGCTCGTTTGGCGGCTCGTGGCTGGTGGGCTACCTCAATGGGGCTACGGGCGGGCCCGGCGCCTCTTACCTGTTCATGTGCGGTGCGCTGCTGACTGCAGTGGCGCTTACCGCTGCGCTCAATACTTCCCAGACCTCTGGCCGAGCAAAGCGCGATAGCTCGCGTCTGGCCATGAACCATTAGGAAATCTGCAATGAAGAAGCGAATCGTCCTGTATAAACGCCTGTCAGACGACTTGATGGCACGCCTGCAAGATCGCGTCGAGGTGACCTGGGTGGACACCACCCAGCCCGATGGCCTGGCCCGCCTGCGCGATGCGTTACCGGGGGCGCACGGGTTGCTGGGGGCCAGCCTGCGCCTGGATGCCAGCCTGCTCGACCTTGCACCGCAACTGGAAGTGGTGTCGAGCGTTTCGGTGGGCGTGGACAACTACGACATTGCTGAACTCAGCAGGCGTGGTGTGATGCTTACCAACACGCCCGACGTGTTGACAGAAACCACGGCCGACACAGGCTTTGCCTTGATCCTGGCTACCGCCAGGCGGGTGGTGGAGCTGGCGAACTGGGTGCGTGACGGCCGTTGGCAGGCCAACCTGGGGCCGGCGCATTTTGGCAGTGATGTGCACGGCAAGACGCTAGGCATCGTCGGCATGGGCCGCATTGGCGAGGCCCTGGCCCGGCGCGCGGCCGCTGGCTTTGGCATGCGCGTGCTGTATCACAGCCAGCGTGCCAAGCCCGAGGTGGAAGCACGCTATGCCGCATGCCAGTGCAGCCTGGATGAGCTGTTGCAGCAGGCAGATTTCGTTTGCCTGACGGTGCCGTTGAGCGCTAGCACCGAAGGCTTGATAGGCGCACGGGAACTTGCGTTGATGAAGCCTGAGGCAATCCTGGTGAACATCTCACGCGGGCGTGTGGTGGATGAGCAGGCGCTGATCGAAGCGCTGCGGGCCAGGCGCATCCGAGGTGCGGGGCTGGACGTGTTCGTGCACGAGCCGCTGCCGACCGATTCGCCGCTGTTGCAGCTGGATAACGTGGTAGCGACCCCGCATATCGGCTCGGCGACCGAGGAAACCCGCCAGGCCATGGCGCGTTGCGCGGTGGACAACCTGCTCAGCGCGCTGGCCGGTGAACGGCCGGTAAACCTGGTCAACGGCTGACGCGCCCCGTTCCCACAGGGGCCGCGCAGCCTTTGAAACGGTCAGCGGCAGTTGCCTGCCTTGCGATACCCCGCTGCCTGCGCTTCACCTTCGTTTGCGAAGGTAACCTGGTTCTTCGCTGCAACCTGGTTGTAGCCCGGGCAGCCGACTGACAGGTGATAGACGTGGCTGTTGCGGTTGCCAAGCACGGCGCCGACCGAACCGGCGCTGGCCAGCCTTGGTTTGGCCTCTGGCTTGGCCGCGTTTACCGGTACCGCCTCTACCACGCCGCTGCCAACCGGCTTGTAGCCGGCGGTCCACTTGCGTTCGCCGCTTACGAACGGGTTGGCATGGCCCATGATCGCGGCAATGCGCCGGTCGCGTTCTTTCTCCCAGGCCGACACCGGGTGTTGCTTGTCCCAGGCCATCAGCAGCTGTTGCTGTTGGCGCGACATGTTCAGCTTGTAGCGGTCGAACATGTAGAACGTGGTGCGGGCCACCAGGCCTTTGACTTCGTCACGCGGTTCGGCGGTGCGCTGGACGAAATCGACCTTGGTGGTGCATTGGCCGTATTCGCCGGCATTGCCAGTGACCATGCCGTAGTTGAAGTTGCTGCGGTCACCGTTGACCTCACCCACGGCCGGGTAAAGGTTGAACAGGTCGGCCTCCATGGCGCGGAACACCGGGTCGTTGTCCACGCAGTGCTCACGGCCGCCGTTCTTCCAGCACTGGCGCTGGTTGCCGAAGGTGTGGGCGGGCACGATGTGTTCCCACTCGGTGCGTTCGGCACGGTTCTGCTGCTTGCGCGTCTGGTAACCACACGAGGCGGCATCGATGCGCCCGCCAGACTTGCCCACCCAGGTCCATTTGCAACCGCAGTACAGGTCGCCCATGGCACTGCTGGCCTGGTCCAGGTAGACCTTCTGCTTGGCCACCACCTTGGCTTCGGTGAAGGTGGCCGGCGGGTTGGCCAAGGCAGGGAGGGTAAAGGAAAATAATAAGGTTACGGCGTAAAGCAGTGATTTCATGGGGAAAACATATTTCAGGTTGGGCCGCGCATTGTAATGGTTTCCCCGGGGCTGACCAGCTCGCGGAGCCATACCAATGGTCGGCCAGGGTCGTCGCTGCCCATATGGCTGAAGGTGGCCGAGTCGAGCATGTCCCGCACCTGGGTGCCCATGCGCAGCAGGTGCTCGACGAAACCGGCACCGACGTCACCGTAGTCCTCCAGGGATACCCCGCTCTGGTTGTGCTGGATTGCCAGGTGGTAATGACTGACACCATCGCCGTTGCCGCTACCGCCCAGGACCACCGTGAAGCGTGGGCCAAGCAGGGTGGCCAGGCGTTGCTGCACCAGATCGAGCAGGGCGACGGGTATTTCATCTTCGCGCAGTGATGTAGGGAAACAGGGTGTGAACGGAGGCATGAGGGTGTCCTGCTGGGCGGGGTTCGAGTGCTGGCCAGCTTAGGCAAGGTGACTGTCAACTTGGGTAAAGGGGGGGTAAAAGCGGGTAATGCTCAACCCCCGTGCTGTGCGGTTCATTTCAAGAGCAGCCTCAGAAGGTCTGCCCCAGCGAGAACTGGAACACCTGGGTTTCGGCGTTATCCGGCTTTTTCAATGGCGCCGCCAGGCTGAAACTCAGCGGCCCCATCGGGCTGTACCAGGTCACGCCAACCCCCAGCGACACAGCCATCTGCGCCAGGTCGACGCTGCCGCAGCCTTGGGTGGTGGACAGGTAGCAGGTGTCGGCATATACGTTGCCAGCATCGACGAACACCGAGCTGCGCAGCTGGCTCTGGTCCTTCACGAAAGGTAGCGGGAACAGGTACTCGGCACCGCCGGTAATCAGGATATTGCCCCCCAGCACATCGGTGTCGCGGTCGGAATAGTAAGCCTGCCCAGCGCTGGAGTAGGCCCCGGTAGCCGGTGTGCTGCGCGGGCCGAGGGTGCCGTCCTTGAACCCGCGTACCGACCCCTGCCCACCGGCGTTGTAGCTTTCATAGAACGGCAAGCCGTCGGTGGAGCCATAGCCGTTGCCGTAGCCCAGGTTGGTGTGCAGGCGCAGCGTGGTGTTGCTGGTGACCGGCAGGAAAGCCTGGCCGTTGTAGTCGAGCTTGTAGAACGACAGGTCGCTGCCAGGGGTGGTAGCCATCAGCGTCAGGCTCTGCGAGTGGCCCCGGGTGGCTAGCACGCCTTTGTTGAGGGTAGATTCCGACCAACCGATCGACGCCTTGAGGTTGTTGAAGCTTTTGCCTTCGCGGGAGATGAAATCGTAGATCTCGTCAGCGCTGTAGGTGCCGGGCGAAATGTCGTCGTGCTGCAGGGTCAGGCCGTAGGTCAGGCGCGAGGTTTCGTTGATCGGGTAGCCGAAGCTGACCCCGGCGCCGTAGCTGTTGATTGCATAGTACGAAACCCCATCGTCGTAGTAATCGCTGTAGTCGGTGCTGTTGTAGAACAGGTTGTAGCCCAGGCTCACGCCGTCGGCGGTGAAGTAGGGGTCGACGAAGCCGAAGTTGTACTTGGTCTGGTATTCCGAACGGGTCAGGCCGATGGACACCTTGTTACCGGTGCCGAGGAAGTTGCTCTGGCTGATCGAACCCCCCAGGATCAGGCCGGCGCTCTGGGCGAAACCGACGCTGGCGGTGATCGAACCCGAGGCCTGCTCTTCGACGCTGTAGTTGACGTCGACCTGGTCGTCGGTGCCAGGCACCTGCGGGGTCTCGACGTTGACTTCCTTGAAGAAGCCCAGGCGCTCCAGGCGGGTCTTGGACTGGTCGATCAGGTAGGTCGACGCCCAGCCACCTTCCATCTGGCGCATTTCGCGGCGCAGCACTTCGTCTTCGGTCTTGGTGTTGCCGCGGTAGTTGATGCGGTTGACGTAGGCACGCTTGCCCGGGTCGACCACGAACATGATGTCGACGGTGTGGTCCTGGTCGTTTGGTTGCGGCACGCCGTTGACGTTGGCGAAGGTGTAGCCTTCGTTACC
>NZ_JBICMC010000082.1:0-455 GCF_043106005.1 Pseudomonas sp. GLN_2
GGTCTGCCGATCAATAACCACAGTGCATTGACCTTCACGCTGAGCGACGGCAAAACCGTCATCACTGTGCCAGCCAATGGCACCGTGGGCACTGCCACCGTGGCTGCCCCGGACAACGTCTACGTCGGCGCTAACGACCCTGTAGTGAAGTCGATCGCAACCGTTGAAGGCGTGGATGTCGGCAAGTTCGAACAACTGACACTGGACAAGACGCCGGTCAGCACCGAGGTCACCGACGAGCCAGGTACGCCGGGCAACGAAGGCGACCTGGTCAAGGTCACTATTACTGCTGACCAGACCTCGGTGGCCGAGAACGTCAAACCGACCTTCACTGTTCACGTCAACCAGCCGCTGGCTCACGACCTGGTCGTGACCCTGAGCAACAATGCCCAGGTCACCATCAAGGCCGGCGAGACCAGCACGCCGTACACCCACGCTGCGCAGGGCGATGACGT
>NZ_JBICMC010000083.1:0-115216 GCF_043106005.1 Pseudomonas sp. GLN_2
GTAGGCCGAGTGCTGCAGCGTGGGGAAGCCTTGTTCCAGGTTGAAGCCTGCATCGGCATAGCGGCAGGCGGGGGCGTCGCCGGTGCGGGGTACGATGGCGTAGCGCACCGGCAGGATGGGCACGCGTGCGCTGCAGGCAGGGCCGGAGGTGGCGCTGCTGACGGAGGCATTGGTCATGCGAGCTCCTTGCTCAGAGAGACAGTCTTTTCGAACCAGAGACGCACTGCGGCAACTTTCAGTACTGACAAGACTGAAATGCCGTTATTCATACTGTGCTGGATTTCAGGCCCGACGCTATGCTGTAAGAAGTTTCCTACTTACTTGCTAAGTGCGCGGGCGATCAAGTATCTGGAGTTCAAGTGAAAGACAATGCCTCGATCGCTGCCTTTGGGTCGAGGCTGAAAGTGTAAGATTTTATTTGAATGTATAAGTATTGTGTTTGCGCAATGTCGTGTGAAAAGTTGCAGTGTTTTTGTAGGAAGTTTCGTACTTTAAGATTGTTATATGTTCAGTTTTTGCACTTGGCCATCACTACCTGGCAAGTCCTGGGCGTGCCTCCCGAGCGGCTGGCATAACGCACGCAGTTATTCAGGGATTTCTGTCGCGCAATGCTCAATGTATTGCCCCAGGCCAGGCCGCCTTCCCCGGTAGTGGGGACGGCCTTGGCAAAGCAGTTGGAGCCCACTGCAGGCGTGGCGTAGCGTGCCTTGCTGGCGTTGCTGGAGCAGCCGGCGAGAGCCAGGCTGAGGCCGAGCAGGGTGGCCAGGGCCCAGTACGCGTTTGGTCTGCTCATGTATTCCCCTTCTGCGCTTGGCAGCAAATGCCTTCCAGGATATTTCATTACAGCGAAGCGGTGAACTATCGGGGCGTCAAGGGGCTCCTTTGCTAAGCGCACCCTGCGCTTACCTGATGGCGCAAGACCATCAGCCCTGGGTCACTGAATGAAAAGGAGGCACCGTGACCGCACCTGATCAAACCCTTTACCGCTGTATGCCCAGCCCGCTGCATGCCCTGCTGCTGGCGGGCAGTGTACCGTTGTTCCTTGGCGCGCTGCTGAGCGATATCGCCTACTACAACAGCTACCAGATTCAGTGGAGCAACTTCGCCGCCTGGCTGATCGCCGGTGCCTTGGTGTTCTGTGGGCTGGCTCTGTTGTTCGCGCTGGCCAACCTGATCCGCGCCGAGCGCAAGGGCGGGCGCGCTACGCTGTACTTCGTGCTGCTGCTGGTGACGTGGGGGCTTGGGCTGATCAATGCCTTTGAGCATGCCAAGGACGCCTGGGCGGTTATGCCGTCTGGGTTGGTGTTGTCGGTCATCGTGACAGTGCTCGCGGTGGTGGCCGCCTGGACCGGTTTGAGCAACCTGCGTTCAGGAGGTGTGGCATGAAGCCTTTGCATGCATTTAGCCTGTTGGGCGTGGCGCTATTGCTGAGTGCCTGTGGTGGCGACGGCGAGCCGACCCAGGCCCATGGCCCGGACCCGAAGTTGCCGGAGCCTCAGCGCGGCTTGCTGCCGAGCATGAAGATTGCGCAACCGGCTGCCTGGGGCGAACTGAAACCGACCGTGCCGGAGGGCTTCAGTGTCACCGCCATTGCCACCGGCCTGAAAATTCCGCGCCAGAGCCTGGTGCTGCCCAATGGCGACATTCTGGTGGCTGAGGGCCGGGGAGGCAGCGCGGCCAAGCTCAAGCCCAAGGATGTGATCGCCAGCCAGATCAAGGCCAAGGGCAATACCCAGGTCAAGGGTGGCAACCGCCTGACCTTGCTGCGCGATGCTGATGGCGATGGCAACTACGAGGTACAGGCCGTGTTTGCGGATAACCTCAACGCACCGTACGGCCTGGCCTATGCCAACGGCAAGCTGTATGTAGCCAACCAGGATGCGCTGGTACGCTTTGACTACAAGGAAGGCCAGACCCAGGCCGACGGCCCGCCAACCAAGGTCACCGACCTGCCGGCCGAAATCAACCACCATTGGACCAAGGCGCTGACCATCAGCCCGGATGGCCGCTTCTTGTATGTGGGTATCGGCTCGAACAGCAATATCACCGAGCGCGGCCTGGAGGTGGAGATCGATCGGGCCATGGTCTGGCAGGTCGATGCCGATACCGGCGCACACCGGCCCTATGCCACCGGCTTGCGTAACCCGACAGCTTTGACCATCCAGCCGCAGACCGGGCAGTTGTGGACGGTGGTCAACGAGCGGGATGAGCTGGGCCCCGACCTGGTGCCGGACTACCTCACTTCGGTACGTGAAGGGGGCTTCTATGGTTGGCCTTACAGCTACTGGGGCCAGCATGTGGATGAGCGGGTGCGGCCGCAGAACCCGGACAAGGTGGCGGCGGCGATCAAGCCGGATTACAGCCTGGGTTCGCATGTGGCTGCACTGGGTGTGGACTTCTCCTCCTCGGCAATGGGCGAGCGCTTTGCAGACGGTGTGTTCGTGGGCGAGCACGGCAGCTGGAACCGGCCCAACCCGGTGGGGTACAAGGTGATTTTCGTGCCGTTCAGCAATGGCAAGCCTGCTGGGGAACCCATCGACTTCGCCACGGGCTTTCGCGGTGAGGATGGCAAGACCCGGGGGCGACCGGTTGGGGTGACGGTGGACCCGCGGGGAGCGTTGATCATTGCCGATGACCTGGCGAATACGGTGTGGCGGGTGACGCGTAATCGCTGAATGCCATCTGATCAAATCGGCAAAGCTAGCTGGCGATGGGCCGCAGAGCGGCCCAATTGCTGACTGACAGGCATTGCGCGTGGGTCAGAAGCGGTAGTTGAAACTGGCTTCCAGAGTGCGCGGTGCCCCTGGGGTGATCAGGTCGACCGAGCCATGTGCCGAGGCATAGTAGTCACGGTCAAACACGTTCTTCAGGCGCAGCGCGGCATCCCACTGCGGCACGCTGTACAGCAGCGCGGCGTCGAAGGTGGTATAGCCTGGCATCACCACCACATTGTCGAGTGCTGTGTAGCGTTCGTCGACGTAGTTGGCTCCGGCGGCCACACGCCACTCTGGTGTCAGGGTACGTACCAGCCAGACGTTGGCGCTGTTGCGCGGCGTCAGGGTAGGGGTCTGGCCTTCGTTCGCCACGCCATTGGTCTTGCTGTTGGACTTGGTGATTTCGGCGTCCAGGTAAGCGTAACCGGCATAGATCTGCCACTTGTCGGTGAGATGCCCGCTGACGGTGGCTTCAAAGCCATCGGTACGCTGTTCGCCAGCCAATACGGTCAGGTTGGGGTTGGCCGGGTCGGCAGTCTTCATGTTGGTGCGCTCAAGGCGGAACACTGCGGCGGTCAGTGACAGGCGGCTGTCGAGCAGGTCCCATTTGGCGCCGATTTCATAGTTGGTGGTTTCTTCCGGCTCCAGGTGCTGGTTGCTCGGGCTCACCGCGAACACTTCGCCCGAAGGCTGATAGCTGCGGCTGACCGACACGTAGTAGGACTGGATGGCGTCTGGCTGGTAGACCAGACCCGCACGCGGGCTCCAGGTCTTGTCGGTACGATCCAGGTCGATGTTTTGCACGCGGTCGTCGTCGTACTCCTGGCCAAAGATGTCATAACGCACACCGACCAGTGCCTTCCAGTGCGCGTTCAGCTCGATCATGTCCTGCACGTACAGACCGGTGGTCTGCTGGAAGTTGGTGCCCTTGGACGACAGGTTGGCGGCGTGTTCCGGTACCGGCACCAAGGCATCACGGTACACCGGTACCTGGGCCACGTTGGTCTGGCTCAGCACGCGCTGGTACTTGTCCTGAAAGCCTGCTTCCACGCCGTACAACAGGTTGTGCTGCATGCCGGCCAGTTGCGCTTGTTGCTTGAGCTCCGTCTGGTTGAACACGCCGTACTCATCGCGGGCGACGTTGCCACGGTTGAGCTTGATCAGCAGTTCACCGTCCGGCGCGGTGACGAAGCGCGTCGGGCTGCTGTCGGCCAAGGTGTTGTTGCGGTCCAGGTCGTAGCGGTAGTAACGGCTGGTGTTGGTCAGGGTGAAGTTGTCGTTGATGCGGTAGTCCAGGCTGGCTGTAAGCGAGAACACCTCGCTGCGGGCGTAATCCTGGTCCGCATCGCCAGAGCCAAAGCGCTTGTCGCGGTCCACGTCCACCGGGCGGTTGCCCAGGGCCGGGATGCCGAAGTCGATCAGGCGCTTGTCGTACAGGTAGGTGGCGCCCAGGTTCAGTTCCAGGTCGTCCGAGAGACGGAAGTAGGCCGACGGTGCGATGGCCTTGCGGTCGATGTAGCCATCATCGCGGAAGGTGTCGCTGTCTTCGAAGGCACCGGTCACGCGGTAGGCCTGGTTGCTTTGCGGGTCGGCCCAGCCGGTGTCGAACTGGGTTCGGCGTTTGCCTTCGCTGTCGACGTTCATGCCGACTTCACGCTTGGGTGTGAAGCTTGGTTTTTTGCTGATGCTGTTGATCAGCCCGCCCGAGGAGCCACGGCCATACAGCACCGCGGCCGGGCCCTTGATCACCTCGACACGCTCGATGTTGGACAGGTCGCGAAAGTACAGGGCGTCGTCACGCACGCCGTCTATGTACATGTCGCCAATGGCGCTGAAGCCACGGATGGTCACCTGATCGCGTTGGCCGTCGCCGTTGGACAGGCCGATGCCGGGCACGTTCTTCAGCACGTCTTCCATGGACTGTGCGCCTTGGTCCTTGATCACGCTTTCGGGAACGACGTTGACGGTTTGCGGGATATCGCGCAGCGGCGCGTCGATCTTCATGGCGCTGCGGCTTTCACTGGCCTTGTAGCTTTGCTGCTCATAGACGCTGCTGACGGCGGTGGCGGGCAGGGCGAGGCTACTTTGCGTATCGGTTTGGGCGGCAGCGTGGACAGCAGGCACAACGAGCAGGCCCAGCATGGAAATGGATGCTGGGGCAACAGACCTTTTTGCCATTACAGGCGACTCTTTGTTGTTATCGGGAGTCACGAATAGTAATGATTTGCAAATGTAAAGCAAGTGTAAAGAAGTCGTATTAGCTATAACAGTGATTTCGGCGACGAAATGCGTCGCCAACCGGGAGGGCCGGCAAGGCGGCCGGTAATGGCTATGCTTGTCAGCGCGTGAGCCTTTCACGCGCCTATTCGGACTTGATCACAGGGAAGCTCGCCTATGAACCCCATTCGTACTCTCGCTCGTGCTGTAGCCCTTGCCACGCTGGCCTCTGCTGCCAGCTTCACGGTACAGGCTGCCGGTATCCCCATCGGGAGCGAGGCGCTGGAAAGCCATGTCACCACACAGGTAACGGCTATCGACCTGGCCACCCGCCAAGTCACGGTGAAAGGCCCTGACGAGAAGAAGGATGTGACGTTCCAGCTGACCGAAAAGGCCAAAGCGCTGCCCAACCTGAAAGTCGGTGACCAAGTCGACATCTACGTGACACGCGCCGTGGCCTATGTGCTCAATCCGGAAGTGGGTGGGGCGCCGAAAGCGACTGAAGAGTCCGGTACCATTCGTGCAACCGAGCAAAACCCCAACCCGGGCGGCGAGGCGTTCCGCCAGGTCAAGGTTACCTCTCAGATCAAGAAGATCGACCTCAAGACGCATGAGGTGAGCTTGTTGCCACCGGAGGGCAAGCTGCAGGTGGTCAAGGTCGAGAACCCAGACCTGCAGAAACGCATGAAGAACCTCAAGGTTGGCCAGACGGTTGACGCGATCTACACCGAAGTGCTGCGCGTCGAAACCTCGCGCTGACCTCGGCCGTTGCCGACCTCGGTTACTCGCCTCCGATCGGCCGTTTGCGGTCCGGGCAGGCTGGTGCCGGGGAGCGGGCCTCAGTAGCCAGCGGCTTCGATCAAGGCCTGGGGCTCTGCACGTTAGGGGTAGTCGACTTGTGGTGTGTCACTGCCGCAGGCTTCGGGTAGCCCGGGTCTTGATGCGCTGTGAGGCCTTGCAGGCCGGGGGATGGCGCTGAAACAGCTGAAGTACCCAGTCGGGGCGGGTCTTGCTGGCATCGTTGAGCCAATTGGCGACTGAGTCCTGGGCGTATTTCTCAGCTTCGGCCAGCAGCGGTACCAGCAACGGCTCGGCCACTTCTGGTTGTTGCTTGAGCGTGGCAATGTGCTCGCACCAAACGCCGCGCGGGCGCAGGATCTCGATGCAGAACCGACGTACCAGCGGGTCTGCATCGCCGGTATGGCGGCCGAGTAGCGCCAGGGCCGCTTCAAGGTGCTGGGCCAGGCGCGGGCGCAGGGCAATCCATGCCCATTCACGCACGCCGAAGTGCTCATCGCGGGCGAAGCGAAACTGCGCCAGCAGGGCATCTTCCGCAGGCTGCGAGCGTGACAGGTGCGCCTGGGCGAACGCTGCCCAACTGCGCACGGTATCGGACGGGTGCGTGCAGCATTGCTCGAACACGTGCTGGCGCAACGACTCGGCGGCTTGCTCCAGCCACTTGCCCAGCGCCAGGCCAATGGCCGCCACTTTTTTTGACAGGCCCAGTGCCTGGGCCTGGTCCGCACTGGCAGCGAGGTGCTCAACCAATGCTGCTGGCAGTTGGCCTGTCAAGGCGTTGACCAAGGCGGCTTGATCCACCGCCAGGCATTCGGCCAGGTTGCGGGTTGGCAGTTGGCCAAGGTCGATCAGGGACTTTCGGTCGTCGCTCATGGCTAAGGCTCCATGGCAGTGGCACGGTGCAGTCGATTGCCGGCCAGGCGCACGCCGGCCGGAAGGAATGTTTCAGTATGCAGGGTACGAATAGTTCAAGTGCAGGATTTTGATTTCTATCAGTACTGGGCATGCAGCATCATGGTTGCCATCGATACCTTGGATGAGGACTGCCATGTTCAGTAAATCAATGCTTCTGCTGGCGCTTCCTGTGGCCATGGCGTTGCTTGCCGGTGCGGTGTTGCCGTTTCAGGCCGCAGGTAATGCTGCGGTAGGCCGGGCCCTTGGGCACTGGCTGTGGGGGGCTTTCACATCGTTGACGGTGAGCATGCTGGTGGTGATCGCCGCGCTGTTGATTATCCGGGTACCGGCGCCAGACATGGGCAAGGCCTTGCAAGGGCCCTGGTGGTTATGGATTGGAGGCGTGCTGGGGGCACTGTATGTAGCCGGCGCCGCAGCACTGACCCCGAAACTTGGCGCAGCAGGGTTCCTGGTACTGGTGGTGGCAGGGCAGATCATCACGGCAGTGCTTGCCGACCACTACGGGGCGATGGGGCTGGGTGGCAAGCCGCTTAGCCTGGCCAGGCTGGCTGGTGTGGTGCTGATCCTGTGCGGAGTGTTGCTGGTACAGGGCCCTTGGGCAACGGCGTCAGCGGCCCATTCCACGGCAGCTGTGAAGGGGCAAGAAAACTGATCAGCGCCCTGCTTGGCTGCAGGCCCAGACGGTTTCGCGCAGCCAGCGGTGCCCGGGGTCACTGTCCTTGCGGTTGTGCCAGGCTTGCTGATAGTCGAACGAGGGGATGGCCAGTGGCGGCGTGAACTGGCGCAGTGTCCTGTGCTGGCGCAACGACCCCACGGCGCGGCTGGCCACCGTCAGGATCAGGTCGGTGCCGGCCAGCACTTCGACCGCAGCACTCCAGTGTGGCAAGGCCAGGGCAATACGGCGTTGCAAGCCCCGGGCGGCCAGTGCGCGCTCGATTTCATCGAAAGCATCCGGGCGCATGGCCATCAATACATGTGGGCGTGCCAGCCAGTCTTCCAGGGCCATGCCGCCGCTGGCTGGCAGGACCTGGCGATCGGCAACGCTGATGAAGCGATCGGCAAACAGGGGCTGGGCGGTGATGTCCTGAGGCAGTTCGGGGAACAGGCCCAGGGCCAGATCCAGCTCGCCATCGAGCAACTGCGCCAACATGGTTTCACGGCTGGCCTGGCTGATGGCCAGGTCCACCTCGGGCGCGACTTGGCGCAGGTGGCGCAGCAGGTGCGGCAGGATGATGCGCGAGGCGTAGTCGGACAGCGACAGCCGGAACCGGCGCTGGGCCCTGGCTGGCTCGAACAGCGGGGTGGCCAGCAGGCTGTCGAGATTGCTCAGTGCATCCTGTAACGGTTGTGCCAGCGATTGGGCGCGGGCGGTAAGGGCCATGCCGCCACCTTGGCGTACCAGCAAAGGGTCGTCGAAGTGTTTGCGCAACTGCGCCAAGGCGTGGCTGACCGCCGGTTGGCTGCGGTGCAGGCGCAGGGCTGCGCGGGTCACGTGCCGTTCACTGAGCAGGGCATGCAGGGCGAGCAGCAGGTTGAGGTCGATCTTGCGCAGTTCATCCATCAGGTGAATGGCCTTGGTCAATTCTGGCGACTCGGATCAGCTTAACAAATGCTTGAGTCTTGTACGCGCTCACAAGCTGCTGGCGATAGAGGCTTTTCGCAGCACATGTTTTCTACTAAATGGCTTTATGTTTGATCTGTAACTTACTGATAAAAAAGTATTATCTTCTTGCAGTCGCATGCTGAACACACTGTTCAAAGTAAGTCCGCTTGATCGCTTCAGGCTTGAGCCGCGAGCGGCTGTTGTACGTCTGCTCGGTAATGCCGAAGGCAGTCATGCGCATCCATGGCTTGGGGAATTTGCGTACCTGCAGCTTCTTGCGCGTGGCGTACAAGGTTACCCCGGAAAGCTTGGCCTGTTGGGCCTCGGCGGCTATCTGCGCGCCCCAGCCGCAGGTGTGGCGATCGTTCTGGCTCAGTGCCCTGGCCTGGGCGCCGAAAGCGAGGGTGGCCAGCAGGCAGCCGGCCATCGTTGCTAGAAGTACTCGCATGTTGCTGTCCTAAGCATCTGAAAGAAAACGGAGTTTGCCTTCGCTTTCCGCAGCCGTGGGCCAGCAATTTGCCGTCAGGGCACAGCCATGCGCAGGGGACTGGCCTTCGGCTTCTGCAGGCTTGTCCAGGCCAGGCTGGCAACCCAGAGCACCGAAACACCATAGTTAAGGCGTTGATACAGGCCGAACAGCTGGCCACTCTGCGCCGCTTGGCCCATCAACGCGACGGTGATGATAGCCAACACCACGCAAGCCAGGGAAAACAGCGCCAGGGCGGGGGAGCCGGCAATGCGGTTGCCCAGCCATGCCCATAGGGCGCTGGCCAAGGTCAGTGAGAGGAACATCAGCAGACCAAACAGGTTATGCAGTTGCTGCGAGGTAGATGGCTGTGCCGGTGCACAGCCCTGGTCGCAGGGGAACCAGCCGGTGCCCAAACTGCCCATGCCATGCAGAAACACCAGGCCCGCACTCAGCAGCGCCAGCTTCGAGCTGTGCCAGCGCCGCATCAGGCCCCAGGCAAACAGGGCAAACAGCAGGGCTAGAGGGAAATTGTTGACCCGTGGTGACCAGCTGTGGGTTGGCGAGCCTGCCGCGCCAAGCTGGCTCATGGCCTGTTGCAGGTGATCATAGCCAGGGTAGGCCTGGGCGGTGAGCCATACCCCCGCCAGCAGCCAGAGGGGGATCAGCAGGCCACTGCCGAGCAAAAGGCGGTCGAGGGTTTTCATACTGCAGATTCCTTCCATGGAACAGTGAGCGTGGAGGCGTACAGTACAGGCTCGCGCAGGTCATGGGCCAGGAATTCTGCGCGTTTTTTCAGGGGTCAGGGACTGCAAAGATGGCAATAAATACCGCACGGGGTGTATGTGATCGTACAACCGCTTGCGCTATGATGAGCGCTGTCTTTTAAGGTGAAATACAGGGCAATGACAGAGCAGCAGGTACAGGCAAGGACCCGGCGCAAGCCGCGCAGTCTGGCCCAGGAACTGGTCACGGTGCTGACCGAACGCATTCGCAGCGGCCAGCTCAAACGCGGCGACAAGCTGCCGACCGAATCGCAGATCATGGCCGAGGAGGGCGTCAGCCGCACGGTCGTGCGTGAGGCGATCTCGCGGTTGCAGGCCGCCGGGCAGGTAGAGACTCGCCACGGCATTGGTACATTCGTGCTGGATGCGCCGGCTACGGGCGGTTTCCGTATCGACCCGGCCACCGTGGTCACCCTGCGCGAAGTGCTGGCGGTGCTGGAGTTGCGCATTGCCCTGGAGATCGAGTCGGCCGGGCTGGCAGCCCAGCGGCGAAGCGACGAAGCCCTGGCCGGTATGCGGGCGGCGCTGGACGAACTCAACGAGGGGGCGGCCCACGCCACTGATGCGGTATCGGCGGACTTCCAGTTCCACCTGCGCATTGCCCAGGCCAGCGGCAACCACTACTTCGCCGACATCATCAACCACCTGGGTACCAGCATCATACCGCGCACCCGGCTGAATTCGGCGCGCCTGGCCCATGATGACCAGGCGCATTACATGAGCCGCCTGATGCATGAGCACGAGGCGATCTATGAGGCGATTGCCCGGCGTGACAGCGAAGGGGCGAAGATGGCCATGCGCATGCACCTGAGCAACAGCCGCGAGCGCTTGCGCCAGGCGCATGAGGCGGCTGAAGCGCAAGGGACCTGAAAGCCTTTGCTGCCTGTAATGGCCTCTTCGCGGGCAAGATAGCCCTGTAGGAGCGGGCTTGCCCGCAAAGAGGCCGGTACAGTCAAAAAGAAAAGCCCCGCCGTGCGCAGGGCTTTCTTGTTGCGTGCAACCGGTCAGATCGCCCCGTCACTCCACTGCCCGTTCACCAACCGCCGCAGCCCCAGCGGGTTGCCGTCGCGCAGTGCCTCAGGCAGCAGTGTCTGCGGGTAGTTCTGGTAGCACACCGGGCGCAGGAAGCGGTCGATGGCCAACGTGCCGACCGAGGTGCCACGCGCATCGGAGGTCGCCGGGTACGGGCCGCCGTGCACCATGGCATCACAGACTTCGACACCGGTCGGGTAGCCATTGACCAGGATTCGCCCGACTTTCTCCTCCAGCAACGGCACCAGCCAGGCGAAGGCATCGAAGTCCTCCGCCTCGCCGATCAGCGTCGCGGTCAGCTGGCCACGCAGGCCGAGCAGCGCGTCGCGCAGTTGGTCGTTGTCCTGCACCTCTACAGCCACGGTGGTGGGCCCAAACACTTCTTCCTGCAACAGCGGGTCGGACTCGACCAGCAGGCGTGCATCGGCCTTGAACAGCTGAGCGCGCGCCTGGTTGCCTTCCTGCGCCTGGCCGGCCACATGCTCGATACCGGCATGGGCATGCAGGTGTTCAAGGCCGCCAACGTAGCTGCGCAGGCCGCCAGCGTTGAGCATGGTTTGCCCGGCTTGCTGGTCCAGGTACTGGCCAAGGTCGGCGAGCAACTGGCTGTACTGTGGCGACTGCAGGCCAATCACCAACCCAGGGTTGGTGCAGAACTGCCCGGCGCCCATGCACACGGACCCCGCCAACTCGCGAGCAATGGCCTCGCCACGCTTGGCCAGGGCGCCCGGCAGGATGATGACCGGGTTGATGCTCGACATCTCGGCAAATACCGGGATTGGCTGCGGGCGCTCAGCGGCCATGCGGCAGAGGGCATCGCCGCCTTTGAGCGAGCCGGTGAAGCCAACCGCCTGGATGGCGGGGTGCTTGACCAGCCACTCGCCCACGCCGCCACCAAATACCATGTTGAACACGCCCTTGGGCATGCCGGTACGCTCAGCGGCGCGCACGATGGCGCAGCCGACCAGGTCGGCCGTGGCCATGTGCCCGCTGTGCGCCTTGAATACCACCGGGCAGCCCGCAGCGAGGGCGGCGGCGGTATCACCACCGGCGGTGGAGAAGGCCAGCGGGAAGTTGCTGGCCCCGAACACGGCGACCGGGCCCACGCCGATGCGCATCTGGCGCAGGTCTACGCGTGGCAGCGGTTGGCGCTCGGGCAATGCCAGGTCGATGCGCGCGCCGAGGAAGTCGCCGCGGCGCAGCACTTGGGCGAACAGGCGCATCTGCCCGCTGGTGCGGCCGCGCTCGCCCTGAATACGGGCGGCGGGCAGTGCGGTTTCGCGGCAGACGATGGCGACGAAGGCGTCATCCAGTTCGTCGAGTTCAGCGGCGATGGCGTCGAGGAACTCGGCCCGACGTGCCGGAGCCAGTTGGCGGAATTCGGCGAAGGCAGCGGCAGCGGCCTTGGCGGCCTGGTCCACTTCGGCTTCGGTGGCCTGGGCAAAGCTGTAGGGCAGGGCTTCGCCAGTGCTGGCGTCCAGGCTCTGCAGGCGCTGAGGGCCAGCGGCACTGCGCTGACCGGCGATGAAGTTATGGCCGAGGATTTCAGGCATGGGGTGCTCCTGTGGGCTTGAGGGTGGCGTGTGTGAATGCGTGGTCAAGGCTGCGGCATCAGGTAATGGGCGCCGGGTTGAACAGGGTGATGTCGTTGTGCAGCCGGTGTTGTTCGGCCCAGGTCTGCTTGCGGCCGCTGGCTACGTCCAGGTAGTAATGGAACAGCTCCCAACCCAGCTCCTCGATGGTCGAGCGACCACTGGCGATGCGACCGGCGTCGATGTCGATCAGGTCGGGCCAGCGCTGGGCCAGTTCGCTGCGGGTACACACCTTGACCACCGGCGCCATGGCCAGGCCATATGGGGTGCCGCGGCCGGTAGTGAAGACGTGCAGGTTCATGCCGGCCGCCAGTTGCAAGGTGCCACAGACAAAGTCGCTGGCCGGGGTGGCGCAGAAAATCAGGCCTTTGCGGTTGACCCGCTCGCCTGGGCCGAGCACACCCTGGATAGCGCCGCTGCCCGACTTGACGATCGAACCCAGCGATTTCTCGACGATGTTCGACAGCCCGCCTTTCTTGTTGCCCGGTGTGGTGTTGGCGCTGCGGTCGGCGGCGCCTTGCTGCAGGTAACGGTCGTACCAGTCCATTTCGCGCACCAGCGCGTCGGCAACGTCCTGGTTTTCCGCGCGCGAGGTCAGCATGTAGATCGCGTCGCGTACCTCGGTCACTTCAGAGAACAGCACCGTGGCGCCAGCGCGGACCAGCAGGTCGGCGGCATAGCCCAGTGCCGGGTTGGCGGTGATGCCCGAGAAGGCGTCGCTGCCACCGCATTGCATACCGAGGATCAGTTCGCTGGCCGGGACCGTTTCGCGGCGGCGCTGGTCGAGCTTTTTCAGGCGGGTTTCGGCCAGGTCCATGATCTGCTCGATCATTTCAACAAAGCCAAGGCTGGCGTCTTGCAGGCGGTACAGCCATGGGTCGCTGAGGTCCACCGAGGGGTCGTTGTCGTGCATCACCTGGCTGGCTTGCAGTTTTTCACAGCCCAGGCTGATCACCAGTGCCTCGCCGCCAAGGTTGGGGTTGCGCGCCAGGTTGCGCACGGTGCGGATCGGGATGTAAGCGTCGCGGGCGTTGATTGCCACACCGCAGCCGTAGCTGTGGGTAATGGCTACCACGTCATCGACGTTGGGGTATTTGGGCAGCAGTTCGTTGCGAATGCGCTTAACTGCATGCTCCAGCACGCCGGTTACGCACTGCACGGTGGTGGTGATGCCGAGAATATTGCGGGTGCCGACAGTGCCGTCGGCGTTGCGATAGCCCTCGAAGGTGAAGCCCTCCAGCGGCGGCAGCGGTTGTGGCACTGCATCGCAGCGCGGCAGGCTGTCCAGTTCCGGGGCGGCCGGCATGGCCAGCTGGCTTTCCTGAACCCAGCTGCCTTGGTGCAGGTCTTCCAGCGCGTAGCCGATGATTTGCCCGTAGCGGCGCACGGGCTCGCCCTTGGCGATGGCCACGGTGGCCACCTTGTGGCTTTGCGGCACGCCTTCGATCAGGGTCAGGCCGTCGGCGAAGCGGGCGCCTTCGCCCAAGCCGCCGTCGTTGACGACGACCACGACGTTGTCGTCGTCGTGCAGGCGGACGTAGCGGGGCGAGTCGGAATGTTCGATCAACTGCATGTTTGGGCCCTACTTGTCAGGTTCTCAGGCTTTTGTACATCCGCCCATGCCGGGTGACCCGGCGCGGGCGTGTTTTTTCAGTGACGGGAGCTGGCCAGTTCGCCGTCGGTGGCAGGCTCAGCGTGTGGCTTTGGGGCAGCATCACGCAATTCGATACGCTTGATGGGGCCGACGATAACCAGATAGCTGAATACCGCTACCAGCGCGTTGGCACCCACGTACACAAGCGCCCACTTGAACGAGCCGGTGGCGCTGATGATGTAGCCGATCACGATAGGAGTGGTGATCGACGCGATGTTGCCGAAGGTGTTGAACAGGCCACCGGACAGCCCGGCGATCTGCTTGGGTGAAGTGTCCGCGACCACCGCCCAGCCCAGTGCGCCGATGCCCTTGCCGAAAAACGCCAGCGTCATGAAGCCAACCACCATCCACTCGGCATCGACGTAGTTGCAGAACACCATGGTGGTGGACAGCAGCAGGCCACAGACGATCGGCAGTTTGCGCGAGAAGGTCAGCGAGTTGCCGCGGCGCAGCAGCCAGTCGGAGATCACGCCACCCAGGACGCCGCCGATAAAACCACACACCGCCGGCAGCGAGGCGATGAAGCCGGCCTTGAGAATGGTCATGCCACGTTCCTGCACCAGGTACACCGGGAACCAGGTGAGGAAGAAGTAGGTGATGGCGTTGATGCAGTACTGGCCCAGGTATACGCCCAGCAGCATGCGGCTGGTCAGCAACTGCTTGATGTAACCCCATTTCGGGCCGTCGCTGCCGCGCTTCTGGTCCATGTCGACCAGGCCGCCGTTCTGCTCGATGTGCTCGAGTTCGCTTTGGCTGATGCGCGGGTGTTGGCGCGGATTGTAGATGGTCTTCAGCCACACCATCGAGAAGATGATGCCCAGCACACCCATGACCACGAAAACGTGCTCCCAGCCGAAGCTGAACACGATCCAGCCCATGATCGGGGCGAACAGTGCAGTGGCGAAATACTGCGCCGAGTTGAAGATGGCCGACGCCGTGCCGCGTTCCTGGGTCGGGAACCATGCGGCGACGATGCGCGCGTTACCCGGGAAGGACGGGGCTTCGGCGAAACCGACCAGGAAGCGCAGGGTGAAGAGGGTGACCACGGCCCAGGCAACCGGCAGGCCACCGACAAAACCCTGCAGCAGGGTGAACAGCGACCAGGTGAAGATGCTGAAGGCGTAGACGTTCTTGGAACCGAAGCGATCGAGCAGCCAGCCACCAGGAATCTGGCCAGCCACGTAAGCCCATCCAAAGGCGGAAAAGATATAACCGAGGGTTACGGCGTCAATGCCGAGGTCTTTCTGCAGGCTGGAGCCTGCGATAGCAATGGTCGCGCGGTCGGCATAGTTGATCGTGGTCACCAGAAACAGCATGAACAGGATCAGGTAGCGCACATGCGTTTTCTTAGTCGCTTGCATGCTGGCAATACTCCCACTAGTTATTTTTGTGCGGGCTCACGAATTGTAACCGGAGTGGGGGTAGGCCCACTCCGGGTGCGGCATCTGGCAGGCCGCGGGCAGCGCTTACTGCGGGCCCATCTTGTCCATCAGCGCGGCGAGCATTTCGTACTCTTCGGCGGTGAGGTCGGTCAGCGGAGTGCGCACCGGGCCAGCGTCGTAACCGGCAATTCTGGCGCCGGCCTTGACGATACTCACGGCGTAGCCGGCCTTGCGGTTGCGGATGTCCAGGTAGGGCAGGAAGAAATCGTCGATCAGCTTGGCCACGGTGGCGTGGTCGTCACGGGCGATGGCGTTGTAGAAGTCCATGGCGGTTTTCGGCACGAAGTTGAACACCGCGGAGGAGTACACCGGTACGCCCAGGGCCTTGTAGGCGGCAGCATACACTTCGGCGGTCGGCAGGCCACCCAGGTAGCTGAAGCGCTCGCCCAGGCGACGACGGATCGACACCATCAGCTCGATATCACCCAGGCCGTCCTTGTAGCCGATCAGGTTCGGGCAGCGCTCGGCCAGTTTTTCCAGCAGGTCGGCGTTCAGGCGGCAGACGTTGCGGTTGTACACCACCACCCCGATGTTTACCGATTTGCACACCGCTTCGACGTGGGCGGCGACGCCGTCCTGGCTGGCTTCGGTCAGGTAGTGCGGCAGCAACAGCAGGCCCTTGGCACCCAGGCGCTCGGCTTCCTGAGCGTATTCGATGGCCTGACGGGTAGAGCCACCGACACCGGCGAGGATCGGTACCGAAGTGGCGCAGGTGTCGACCGCGGTCTTGATCACCTGGCTGTATTCGCTGGCGGCCAGGGAGAAGAATTCACCGGTACCGCCAGCGGCGAACAGCGCGCTGGCGCCGTAGGGGGCCAGCCACTCAAGGCGCTTGATGTAGCCAGCCGGGTTGAAGTCGCCCTGGGCATTGAAGTCGGTGACCGGGAAAGACAGCAGGCCGTGGGAGAGGATGGATTTAAGTTCTTGTGGATTCATTGTTGTTGGCATCCTGTGGCGCTTGGGTGAGGGGGGTGTTGTTCTGCGTTGGAGGTAAGTTATCGTACAACCTGTGCGATGACCAGTCCTTTTTCAGAATTTTGTGTTCTCGCCAGGGTGGCCGTCTGGATAGGTGTGTTGTGGCGCAGATCGAGCGCCGCCCGCGCGGCGCTTCGCGGGTAAACCCGCTCCTACGCTTGTTTCGGGCCAGTTATGCCTGTGGCATTTGCGCGCGGACGCCTTGGCGCATGCCTCGATATCGCGTCATACAAACAAGGCGGTCGCGCGCGTCTGGCACAGGCGATACTGGCCCGAAACAAGCGTAGGAGCGGGTTTACCCGCGAAGCGCCGCGCGGGCGGCGCTCGATTTCACAGGCGCAGCAGGTACGACGACAAACACATGACGGTCATCGTATCTCTTGATGGGGGGAGGAAAAACGATCGCGGAGACAGGCACAAGCCCGCCGCCCGATTCCACGGGAAGTGTTCTGGGACCAGCAGAGGGTGACCGGGGAAACGGGGGCGGCCTTGCACCGCCCCGCGATCAAAGCAGAGGAAACTGAAGGTCAGGCCGCGTGCTGGCGCTTGATTTGCGCCTTGCGTACCTGGGCCCGGCAAGCATCGCCGAAGGCCTGGAAGATCTTTATCGAATCAGGGTTCTTCGCCGCCTGCCATTCAGGGTGCCACTGCACCGCGAACAGGAACGGTGAAATGCTTGGCGCGTGAATCGCTTCGACCAGGCCATCTTCGGCACGGGCGATGGCTTCAATACCGGCGCCGAGCTTGTGCAGGCCTTGGCCATGCAGCGAGTTGACGTGAATCTCGTCGGTACCCAGGGTGTCGTGCAGCCAGCTGCCCGGCTGGATCTTCACCCCATGCACCTGGGCGTACTGCACGTCGACCGGGTCTTCCGGGTTTTCCCGGTGGTCATTGAACCCAGGTTCGGCATACACCTTCTGGTAAATGTCGCCACCCAGGGCCACGTTGATTTCCTGCATCCCGCGGCAGATGCCGAAAATGGGCAGGCCACGCTTGATCGCCGCCTTGACCAGCGGAATGTCGAACAGGTCGCGGTTCTGGTCCTGGCCTTTGCCTGGGGTCTGGTTTTCCTGGCCATACAGGGCCGGGTCAATGTTGCTGCCAGCGCCAGTCAGGTAAACGCCGTCGGCCATGTCCAGGTAGGTCTCGAGGTCGTCAGTGCCGCAGCAGGTAGGCACCAACACCGGGACGCAATCGGAGAACTCGACCAGCGGGGTAATGTATTTGTGGGTCATGACCTGGTAGTCATGGCCTTTGCGCTCTTGGCTGCCCATGGTCATCAGGACGACGGGTTTGCGCAGGGAAGGTTGCTTGTTGCCAATGTTGCTGTTGGACATATGTCACCTTGGGACAGGTTCGACCTGTCGTTGTTGTGCAGGCGCACGGCTCGGGGCCCTGGGTGCTGCCTGTAGCCCCGAGCACTGCCGGCTCGTCAGAGGCGACGATTCCGGTCGGGGCTTGTAGATAGCTTGCCAGAGCCGTTCGATATGTCAAACGACGGAAGCGGGCTTTAGCGCGGGGGATACGCCGTTTTCTGGGGGCTGAAACCGATGCGGGCCTGTGGCGACGTGGGTTTGGCGGGGTCTGCGGTCAATAATATTTAACGATGCAGTTGGGTCATTGCAGCGGTGCAATGAATAGGTCGCATGAAGTCACCTCGCTCCATGTGCGGCCTTGTGTCGCGAAGCCAACACCGTGGTGGATGGCACGGGCTTCGCCCGTGTTCGCGGGCAAGCCCGCTCCCACAGGGATGTGGCGCCAGCTTTTGCTCCCACACGCTATCCGCGTTACACCCCAGGTTTTCAGCGCGGCTTGCGCAGCGCTGCATGCTGGGGGTTGAAGGTGAGGATCGCCAGCAGGGTGAACAATGCGGTCAACCCCAGGCACACCGCCAGCGCCAGCAGGTTCAACCGCTCATAAAGTGCAAACCGCACCAGCTCTACGGCATGGGTGAACGGGTTCGCAGCACAGAGCCAGTACAACCACTGGCTGGCCTCGCGCATTTTCCACAACGGGTACAGCGCCGACGACAGGAAGAACAGCGGGAAGATCACGAAGTTCATCACCCCGGCGAAGTTCTCCAGCTGGCGGATGGCGTTCGACAGCAATAGCCCCAGGGCACTGAGCATGAAGGCCACCAGCAGCAACGCTGGCAGCGCCATCAGCAAGCCCGCAGCCGGTGGCTGTACCCCGTATAACCAGGCGATGGCGAGGAAGGCATAGACTTGCAGCAGGGAAATCAATGAAGTTGCCAGCAGTTTGCTGCCCAGCAGGAACGGGCGTGGCAGCGGGCTGGTCAGCAACACGCGCATGCTGCCCATCTCGCGGTCGTAGACCATCGACAATGAGCCCTGCATGCCGTTGAACAGCAGAATCATGCAGGCCAGGCCGGGGATGATGTACACCTCGTAGGGGATGTAGGTGTCGTAGGGCTCGATGATGGCAATGCCCAGCGCTGCGCGAAAGCCGGCAGCGAACACCAGCAACCACAGCAGCGGGCGCACCAGCGCGCTGAGCAGACGTGTACGCTGCAGCACGAAACGCAGCCATTCGCGCAGCATGATGCCGTTGAAACATTGCCAGTAAGCGTTCATCGGGCGTTGGCTCCTGAGGGGGCGTTGGTCAAGCGGGCAAAGGCGTGATCGAGGTCACCGCCGTGCTCAAGGCTCAGCGCATCGGCGGTACCACTGGCCACCAGGCGCCCCTGATGCAGAATCAACAAATCATCGCTGGGCTGCACTTCGTCCAGCAGGTGAGTGGCCCACAGCACACTGAGCTGCTGCTCGCGGCACAACCGGCGCAGGTGCTGGTTAAGCGCCAGGCGGCTGGCCGGATCGAGGCCGACGCTGGCTTCGTCCAGCAGCAGCAGGCGCGGTTCATGCAGCAGCGCGCGGGCAATTTCCACCCGCCGCCGATGGCCGATGTTCAGCTCACGCACACGATCGCGCCGGCGTTCGCCAAGGCCTTGGCGGGCCAGTTCGGCTTCGACCCGCAGGTGGCTCTGACGCCGCGACAGGCCATGCAAGGCGGCGTGGTAGCGCAGGTTCTGCTCAACGCTCAGGTCCAGGTCCAGGGTGCTTTGCTGAAACACCACGCCCAGCTGGCGCAAGGCCGGGCGTGCAGCGTTGCGTAGCGAGCAGCCGCACACGCGGATGTCGCCATGCTGCAGGTCGTACAGGCGCGTGAGCAGGGCGATCAAGGTCGACTTGCCGGCACCATTGGGGCCCAGCAATGCGGCGAAGCGCCCAGGTGCCAGGCTGAAACCGACCTGCCTGAGTGCTTCGCGCTGGCCATAGGCAAAGCTCACATCACTGACGTCGAGGGCATTCATGGTGTCACCACCACGCCCCAGGGGTAGCGCCCGACTTTCACCGACTTGAGCACTTTGAGCTGCTTCACATCGATGACCGAAACGTCACCGCTGACACCGTTGGTGGCCAGCAACTGGCGCTGGTCCGGGGTGAATGCCAGCTGCCAGACCCGCCGCCCGACCAGCAGGTAGTCGAGCACATCAAAGGTCTTGGCATCGATCACCGCCACGTGGTTGGCCGGGCCCAAGGCGACGAAGGCGTACTTGCCATCGGCGCTGAGCTTGATGCCCACTGGCTGGACTTTGTCCGGGTGCACGCCCTTGATCTGGAAATTCAGGGTTTTCAGCACCTGGCGCGTGGCCACGTCGAGTATGGTCACCGTGCCGCCGATTTCTGCCGAGGCCCACAGGCGCGAACCGTCTTTGCTGAACTCGACGAAGCGCGGGCGCTGGTCGACCAGCGTGCTGTCGGCCAGGGTCTGGGTGCTGGTGTCGATCCAGTGCAGCATGTTGGTGGTTTCACTGGTGTTGACCGCCCACTTGCCGTCAGGGCTGACCGCCATGCCTTCGGGTTCGATGCCGACTTCGATCTGCCCGAGCACCTTGTCGGTGACGGTGTCGATCACCGTCACCAGCGCATCGTCCTCGTTGGACACATACAGCCAGCGGTCGTTGGGGTGCAGGGCGAACTGCTCGGGGTCCTTGCCGGAAGGCAGCTCCTTGATGATCTTGCGTGTGGCCACGTCCATCACCTGCACCCGGTCCGAATCGCTGGCGCAGATGTACAGCAGCTTGCTGTCGTGTGACAGCAGCAAGCCACGCGGGCGCTGGCCCACCGGCAGGGTTTCGGTGACTTCCAGCGTTTGCATGTCGATCAGGCTGAGGCTGTTGTCCTTCTCGTTGGAGACCCAGGCGGTGGCAGCCATGGCGTGACTGCTGGCCAGCGCCAGGGCGCCCGACAGCAGGCTGGGGTAAATCAGGGCCCGGTGGAAGAGGGGGCGGCGCATGGCGGATTCCTTATTGTTGTGGTTGTCGGGTCAGGGGTAGCTACACGTCACTTCGGGCTTGTCATAGCCCAGGCTGTCCATTTCGTTGAAGGGATGCAGGAAGCCCTCCTGCGGCGAGGTGCTGACCAGGGCGCGGGGCTGAACCAACGGGATCGGCTGGCGCAGTTCGCCGTTCCACGGGCGGTAACTGAGCTTGCGCCCCTTGAAACCGTCCAGCGGCAACTGCTCGCTGAGCAGCAGTTGCTGCAGCGCGCGCGGTTCGGCCAGGCGCAGCTTGCTGGCCGCACTGGCGACACTGCGCACAGCCATCCAGGCGGCGAAGTCACGGTCATTCATCCAGCGCCCGGCCTGGGCCTCGAAGCGTTTTTGCAACTGCGCCGCCCCGAAGGTTTCCACCGTCTTGTGCCAACCCGTGGGGGTCAGGCCCTGGGTACCGGCCACCGGGCGTGGATACCACGTCTGGTAGGGCAGGTACTCGCCGAAGTCACCGCGCTCGTCGGCCACCAGTACCACGTCGTATTCGGCAGTCTGGGTGAACAGCGGCATGTCGGCCTGGGCGCTGCGGCGCTGGTCGTTATCGAAGGTCCAGGTTTTTTCCGCAACCAGTTGCACGCCAAAACGTTTCACCGACCGGCGCAGGGCAGCGGCGTACGCCTGGTCGTCCGGCGTCTGGCCGACCACCAGCAGTGCCCGTTGCCATTTGCGCAGCACCAGGAACTGCGCCAAGGCATCGGCCAGCATGGCCCGGCTCGGCAGGCTGTGCAGGACGTTGCCCAGGCACTGGCTGCTGCGCAGGCTGTCGTCGGGGCTGCCGGCGTTGAACAGCAGGCTGTCGGGCAGGGCGGCAGACAGCGTGCGCAGGCTGGCGGCCGGGGCATTCACCACGAACAGGCGCAGGCCTTGTTCATGCTGGGCCCTGGCGGCTTGCAGCAGGGCTTCGGGGCTGTCGACATTGGCGCTGGTCAGCTGAAATTGCTGCTTCAGGAAGCGCCCGGTGCTGTTGCTGTCGACAATGGCCAGTTCGGCACCTTGGAGCCCGGCATCGCCGGGTTCGGGGATGACATTGGACAGCAGCGGGCCAGCGGCGGGGCGATAGCCGAGGTAGCCGATGCGTATCTGCAACGGGGCTGCGGCCTGGCCCTGAGCGGCGGGCGCCCGGGGCGTAGCCAGCGTTGCGGCCAAGGCCAGCAGGCAGGTCAAGGCAAGGTGGGCAGGCTGGCGCATAACACACTCCACGGCAGATGGCGCCAGCATAGGAAGCCCGCCGGGAGGGGGGAATATGCAGAAAGTAGCGCTCGGCCGGTACCAAGGTAGTAATTCAGTGCGGGGGCCGCAGTTTTACGATGGTCCACAACGGCCTGAGGAGAACCGCTTGTGCGCCTTGTCAACTTGTCGGCCCTGTGGCGAGTCAACCTCTGGGTCACGTTATGCTTCGCCTTGGTGACGCTGGCCTGTGCCGGGGTGCTGTTGCACCAGGCGGTGGCCGATGTCGAGCGTGAGTTGCAGTCCGCCGAAGCCGTGGTGGCATACCTGGGCGACACCGCCGAACGCGACCCGGCAAACCTGCAGCCCGGCTTGACCAAGAGCCTGCGCCATGTGCGGGTGCATTGGCTGGCAGCGGGTGAGGTGCCAAGGCTGCCGCAAGAGGCCGGTATGGATGCCTGGCTCGGCCGCCAGTTGTTCGGCGAGCGCTACCACAGCAGCCGGCTGCTGGACTTGAGTGATGGCCGCCGCGTGTTGATTGCCGTGGATGCGCGGGATGAAATCGATGAAGTCTGGGACTCCCTGCAACAACTGCTTGTCGTTTGTGGCCTGGCGTTGTTGCTGAGCTTGTTGACCATCCGCTGGGCGGTACGGCGGGCCATGGGCCTGCTGGATGAGCTGCTGGGCGCCTTGCACCAGGTCTCAGGCGGGCAATTGACGGCACGCCTGCGCGAAGCCGGCCTGCCGGAAGCGCGCCAGTTGGCCAAACACTTCAACCGCATGGCCGCAGCCCTGGAGCAGGCCCAGGCCGACAATGCCCAGCTGACCCAGGCCCTGCTGGCGGTGCAGGAGCAGGAGCGTACCCAGCTGGCGCAGACCCTGCACGATGATCTGGGGCAATACCTGGCAGGCATGCGAGCCCAGCTATGCCTGCTGCGTATGGTGGCCGAACAGCCTGAAGTGGTGACGCAGACGGCGCAGGCCCTTGAATTCAATTGCGAGCGCCTGCAGCAGGGCTTTCGCGCGCTGGTGCACAACCTGTATCCGGTGGCGCTGCACTACATGCCGTTGGCCGAGGCCTTCGGGCTGTTGGTGAGCCAGTGGCAGGCCAGCCAGGGCATCGAATGCCGGCTGCGGGTTGGCGAGCACTTGCCGGCGCTGCCTGGGGCGAGCAGAACGCATTTGTACCGCTTGCTGCAGGAGGCGTTGACCAACGTCGCCCGGCATGCCGGTGCCAGCCAGGTGCGGGTGCGCCTGCAGCGCAGTACCAAGGGCTTGCGCCTGTTCATTCGCGACAACGGCTGCGGCGGGTGCCAGCCCCAGCGCCCAGGGGTAGGCCTGCACTCGATGGCCGAGCGCGCCCGCAGCCTTGGGGGGGAGTTACGCATTTTCAGCCGCCCGGGCGGTGGCTGGGCGCTGGCCCTTAACATTCCCGAGGAGGTGCGATGAATATCGTGTTGGTCGATGACCACGCCGTGGTCCGCCAAGGCTACGCCAGCTTGCTGCGGGCGGTGCTGCCATTGGTGCAGGTGCGTGAGGCCGCCAGTGGTGAAGAGGCGCTGGCCAGGGTACAGGAGCAGGTGCCCAACCTGGTGATCATGGACTTTGGCCTGCCCGGTATCAGTGGCCTGGAAACCACCCGGCGCCTGCGCCAGCGCCTGCCGCAATTGCGGGTGCTGTTTTTCAGCATGCACGACGAGCTGCCGCTGGTGCGCCAGGCGCTGGATGCGGGGGCTTCGGGTTACCTGACCAAGAACTCGGCGCCCGAGGTGCTGATCGAGGCGGTGCAGCGGGTGTTGGCCGGGCATGCCTACATCGAGCAGCCCCTGGCCACCCAGCTGGCTTGCCTGTCACAGCAAAGCACCAATGACCCGCGGTTGCAGCGCATGACCCAGCGCGAACTGGAGATATTCACGATGCTGGCCAAGGGTACCCCGGCGCGGGTGATTGCCGAGCAGTTGTGTATCAGTGCCAAGACCGTGTCCAACCACCTGACCTTGCTCAAGAGCAAGTTGCAGGTCAGCTCGCATGCCGAGCTGGTGCATCTGGGGATTGACCTGGGGGTGGTGCGGGTGGCGGGGTGAGGTATTTCATTGCACCTGTTGGGGCTGCGTCGCAGCCCACCGCGCACAACGGAATGTGTCCAGCCCCCGACATGTGTCCACCCCCGATCTGTGTGTAGGAGCGGGTTTACCCGCGAATACGGTGGCGGCGACACCGGTGAACGGCAGTTGGAAATTGGCCAGCAGGGCCGGCCCTTTCGCGGGTGAACCCGCCCCTACAGGCCGCTCATTTGTCCCAGGTTTCAGGGCACCCCTTGCACCCCTCCATGTTGGCCTCCTGAAAATTCCCGTAATGCTGCCGCGCCCCGCGCAAATCGGCGTGTGCCAGGTTGCTCTGGCCAAACTTGGCCTCCTGCAGGTTGGCATCCCCCAGGTTGGCCGCTTGCAGGTCGGCCTTGCTCAACCAGGCCATCTCCAGGTCCGCCGCCTGCAAGTTGGCCTGCTGCAGCTTTGCCCCGGACAGCCTGGCGAACTGCAGGTAGGCTGCGCGCAGGTCCGCCTTTTCAAACTGTGCACCCTGGGCGAACAAGCCCCAGCCTTGAATGGCCACCAGCCTGCTGCTGCTCAGGTCAGCCAGGCGCAGATTGCTTTGTTGCAGGCTGGCGCGGGTCAGGTTGGCACCTTGCAGGCGGGCTTTTTCCAGATTTGCCAGGTCCAGCTGGGCATGACGCAGGTCGGCATCGCGCAGGTCGGCACCGGCCAGGTTCATCTTGCGCAGGTCCTGGTTGGCCAGGTTGGCGCCGCGCAGGTTGGCCCCCGGGCACTGGCTGGCTTCGGCAATCACGCAGCCGTTGATGGTCAAGGGGGTATCGGTGCCGGCGTCGTCGGCGTTCACTGCCAGGGCAGGGGATAGCGCCAGCAGCAAGGTCAAGGGCAGGTAATTCATGGCAAAAGCCTCCGGTCAGGAGAAGGGCAGAAACGGGGAGGGGCGCAGGCCGCTCCCCGCTGCAGGTCAACGCTGTGCAGTCTTGTTGTCCCAGCTCGGGATCTTGAACACCCAGAACGAACCACCCTGAGCCACCGGTTTGGTCAGCTCGGCCATGTCGCCGCCCCACAGCGGTACCGCACCGCCGTAGCCCACGGTCACGCCGATGTACTGCTCGCCGTCCTGTTCCCAGGTGATGGGCGGCGAGACGATGCCGCTGCCGGTCTGGAACTTCCACAGCTCTTTGCCCGTCTTGGCGTCGAAGGCCTTGAAGAAGCCGTCGCCCGTGCCGGTGAATACCAGGTTGCCCTTGGTCGCCAACACACCAGCCCATAACGGCAGGTGTTCCTTGTGTTCCCACACCAGCTTGCCGGTGGTCGGGTCCATGGCGCGCAACGTGCCGACGTGGTCGTCGTACATGCGCTTGATACGGAAGCCCATGCCCAGATAAGCCGAGCCCTTCTTGTAGTTCACTTCCTCGGTCCAGTATTCCTCTTTCCACTGGTTGCCAGGGATGTAGAACAGCCCGGTGTCCTGGCTGTAGGCCATGGGGTTCCAGTTCTTGCCGCCCAGGAACGGTGGCGAGACTTCCACCGGCTTGCCCTTGGTTTCACCCGGCAGCGGCTTGGCCGGGCGTTGGCCGGGGTTTTCCACCGGGCGGCCGGTCTTCAGGTCGATATGGCTGGCCCAGGTGATGTTGTCGACGAAGGGGAAGGCGTTCTGCAGCTTGCCGTTGTTGCGGTCGACCACATAGAAGAAGCCGTTGCGGTCGGCGTGGGCGGTGGCCTTGACCACGTTGCCGTTCTTGTCCTTGTAGTCGAACAGCACCAGCTCGTTGTTGCCGGAGAAGTCCCAGGCATCGTTGGGGGTGTGCTGGTAGAACCACTTGACCTCGCCGGTGCTCGGGTCGACGCCGACCTGGCCGGAGGTATACAGGCTGTCGAAGTCATGCGGGTTGCCGTCCTTCGAAGTGCGCGCCCAGGTATTCCAAGGGCCGGGGTTGCCAGCGCCGACAATGATGGTGTTGGTTTCGGGGTCGAAGCTCGCGCTTTGCCAAGGGGCACCACCGCCGTGGCTCCAGGCTTCGACCTTGCCGGTTTCGGTGTTAGGGTCGTCTGGCCAGGACGGCGCCTTGACGTCACCGGTCGGGGTGCTGTCCTTGCCGTTCAGGCGGCCCATGTGGCCCTCGACGAAGGGCCGCATCCACACTTCTTCACCGGTGTCAGGGTCGCGCGCGAACAACTGGCCGACCACGCCGAATTCATCGCCGGAGCTGCCGTGGATCAGCAGCACCTTGCCGCTGGTCTTGTCCTTGATCAGCACTGGCGCACCGGTCATGGTGTAGCCGGCGCTGTGGTCGCCGAACTTCTTGTTCCACACCACTTTGCCGGTGCGCTTGTCGAGGGCGATGACACGCGCATCGAGGGTGCCAAAGTAGATCTTGTCGCCGTAGATCGCCGCCCCGCGGTTGACCACGTCGCAGCAGGGACGAATGTTGTCGGGCAGGCGGTGGTTGTAGGTCCACAGGCGTTTGCCGGTCTTGGCATCGAGGGCGAATACCCGTGAGTACGAGCCGGTGACATAGACCACGCCATCGCTGACGATGGCCTGGGATTCCTGGCCGCGCTGCTTCTCGTCGCCGAAGGAGTAGGACCAGGCCGGGGTCAGCTTGAACACGTTCTTGTCATTGACCTGGGCCAGCGGGCTCCAGCGCTGGGCATTGGTGCCCATGCCGTATTGCAGCACGTCCTGGGTGGTCAGGTGGTCATTGGCGATGTCTTCCCAGGTGACGTTCTTGCCGGCAGGTGCAGCGGGTGTGCTGGCCGCTGTTGCCACATTGCCCAGGGCCAGGCTACCGGCTATCAGCAGGACGCGCACGCTCAGGGCCAGCGGGGAAAGGGCGGGTAGCGATCTTATTGTCATGGTTGCAGTTCCCAGTGGAGGTTTTGGCCTGCACAGGGTGGGGCGCAGCGGCTATCGCGGGATACGGAAAAAGTCCCGCCCTTGCCGGGAATAGTTCCCGCACGGCACCTCAATTGGCCCTTCGCCACAAGCCCTACTACCAAGGGATTAAGGCCCGGCCACCAAAGCAGCATTCGGCCGCCCGCGGGCTGTTCCTAAGATGGCGGCACGGCCTCTGTGGTTGAGGCTTTGTGTGCAATGGTGAGGGCATAACAATGACAACAAAATGCAATGTGTTGCTTGCTGCTGGGTTGCTGGCCGCAGCCGTGCTGACCGGTACAGCCTGGGCCCATGGCAACGTGGTGCCCCAGGCAGTGGAGACCAAGGGCCTGACCCCGATCAAGGACACTGGCGTGAGCCTGGACGGCGACGGCTGGGCTGCGGTCAACCCGTACCGCAGCTCGCCCGAGCACGACAAGGCCGTGGAAATCGGCGCCTCGGCCTATAACCAGAACTGCGCTGCCTGTCATGGCCTGGAGGCCAAGTCGGGTGGTATCGCCCCTGACTTGCGCATGCTCGATGCGGGTGATGCCGGCGATGAATGGTTCGTCGAGCGGGTACGCCACGGCGCGGTTCGCGACGGCCGCGTGTACATGCCGAAGATGGCCGATTACCTCAGCCAGGAAGCCCTGTGGGCGGTGCGCACCTACCTGGACAGCGTGCACGTCGAGGAGTGACGGCCATGCGTCTGTGGGCGGTGCTGTTGAGTGGACTGCTGCTGTGTTGCGCGGCGGCCCAGGCGCAGGTGCGCAACTATGACGCGATCATCGCTGCCGGCGAGCTCAAGGTGGCGGTGTACAAGGATTTCGCCCCCTACAGTTTCCAGGACCACGGCCAGCCGCGTGGTGTCGATGTGGAGCTGGCGCAGGCCCTGGCCACGGCCTTGGGGGTACGCCTGCAACTGATCTGGGCGCCACCCGGAGAAAAGCTCGACGATGACCTGCGCGACTACATCTGGCGTGGCAGCCCGCTGCGTCATCAGCAATTGGCCGACCTGATGATGCGGGTGCCTTACGATCGCGCCTACGCGCAGCGGCGCAACGAGCTGGGGGAGCTGGAAAACGCCCAGGTGGTGATGTTCGGCCCCTATCAGCAGGAGCGTTGGCAGGTGGCCTACGATCGCCGTCGCCTGGCCTCGGTGGCCAGTGTCGCGGTATTCCAGCAGCATCCTATCGGGGTCGAGGTGGACAGCGTGCCGTCGTTCTACCTGACATCGGTGTTCAACGGCATGCTCAGCGCCAGGACCCACCATTACCCCGGTGTGCAGCAAGCTTTCGCTGCCATGCAGGCCGGCCAGGTGGACGCAGTGATGGCGATGCGCGGCGAGGTTGACTGGCAGCTGCACCAGGCCGCCGACCCGCAACTGGCCTTGGCAGAAAACGCCTACCCGAACCTTGGCAAACAGGCCTGGGAAATCGGCATGGCCGTGCATGAAAGCAACCGGCAGCTGGCCTATGCCGTGGAGGAGGCCATGGAAGCGATGATTCGCGATGGCCGGCTCAAGGCGATGTATGCCGCCTACGGCCTGCGTTACGAGGTCCCGGAGATGTATCAATAGGAGTGGCCATGAACTGGCGAGCAACTTTCCTGCTGGCCTGCTGGATGCCCTGGGCCGCCCAGGCTGCGACACAAGGCACCCCCACAGACCCGGTGCCTTCCGTGATGTGGGACTTCTACCACAAGCAGTTGCTGGGGCAGGCGGCGTTCGTGTTCGATGACCGTGTGAAGCTTCTGGCGCCGCCCTTTGCCGAGGATGCACGGCAGGTCCCGCTGGAGATCGACGCCCGGGCGTTCACGGGCGAGGTGGTGCGGATAATCGCCTGGGCAGAGCTGAACCCTCTGCCGCGCATCGTCGACTTTCAGCCCGGCGAGCGCGTGTTGCCCTGGTTGTCGATCCGCATCCGCATCGAACAGGCCACACCGCTGCGCGCCGCGGTACTGACACGTGATGGCCTGTGGCACGTCGGTTCGACCCTGATCGATGCTGCCGGCGGCGGTTGTACCGCACCCAGCGTGGTGCGCACCCAGCCCGGCTGGGAGGAGCACCTCGGGGAGGTGCTGGGCGGGCGCTACCCGCGTGGCGACCGCAGCCGCCTGCGCCTGCAGGTGGCCCACCCGATGGATAACGGCCTGGTCAGCGGCATTCCTGAATTCTTTCTCAACCATGCCGAGTTGCAAGGTGCAGATGGCCAGCGCCTGGCCAGCCTGGAGCTGTACCCGGCGGTCAGCGAAAACCCCAACCTGGGCTTTGACATTCAGGGCCCTGGGCCAACACGGCTGCTGTTGCAGGACAACAGCGGCAACCAGTTCGAGGCGGCGCTGCCCTGAGCGCGTTGTCTGATTTCACCCTGACCCGAGGCACCGTCATGCGTTGGATCCTGCTGTTGCTGCTGTGCCTGGGGCTGCCGGCCCAGGCTGATCTGGCGTACCGGCTCACCCCCCGGCAGATCGCCGAGGGCACCTGGTTGCTGGAAGGCAGCACCGACAATTTCGCCAAGGCCAATGGCGGCAATGTGGTCAACACCGCGTTCATCGTCACCGACAGCGGTGTGGTGGTGATCGACAGCGGGCCGTCGAAGGGCTATGGCGAGGCATTGCGCAAGGCAATTGCCACCCTCACCGACAAGCCGGTAGTGGAGGTGCTGCTGACCCATCATCATCCTGACCATGTGCTGGGCAACCAAGCCTTTGCCGATGTGCCGATCGGTGCCCTGGCCGGCACCCGCGACCTGCTGCGCCAGCAAGGCGATGCCATGGCCGAGAACATGTATCGCCTGGTCGGCGACTGGATGCGCGGTACCGAGGTGGTGCTGCCGACCCGGCTGCTGCAGCCGGGCGTGCATGAGGTGGGTGGGCACCGCCTGAGGTTGCTGGGGCTGGGCGGGCATACGGGGGCCGACCTGGCGATTTTCGATGAAAAGACCGGCGTGCTGTTTGCCGGCGATCTGGTGTTCTACGAACGCGCCCTGACCACGCCCAACAGCCCGGGGCTGGACGTGTGGCTCAAGGACCTGGATACCCTGCAGGCACTGCCCTGGAAACAGCTTGTACCCGGACATGGCCCCTTGGCCAGTGATGCGCAGCCGTTCGTGCAGATGCGTGACTACCTGGGCTGGCTCGATGGCCTGATGCGTGATGGCGCGGCGCGCGGTGACGACATGGCTGAGATGATCCGCAGCCCCATTCCCGAACGGTTTGCCGGGATCAGCCTGACGCGTTATGAGCTGATCCGCAGTGTCAGCCACCTGTACCCGCGTTACGAGCGCCAGCAGTTGCAGCGCTTGCCATGACATTTACGGTGCCTGTGAGCCCCCGCGCCGTCCGTGCCGCGCTCTATGGCTGCCCCCGTCCATCGCTCAGGCCCCTACCAAGGAACTAGAAAACTCCGCACTGCGGGCAATTGTTGGCAATCGGGTCGGGACCAAGAATTCCCGGCACACCGGGAAATTTTCCCGGGCACAACAAAAAAACCAAAGGTAGCCGTCATGACCCGATCCCCACGTCGCCCCTTGTTCGCCGTGAGCCTGGTGCTCAGCGCCATGCTGCTTGCCGGCGCGGCGCACGCCGCTGTCAGCAATGAAGAAATCCTCCAGGACCCGAAGAACCCGCAGCAGATCGTGACCAATGGCCTGGGCGTGCAGGGCCAGCGCTACAGCCCGCTGGATCTGCTCAACGTCAATAACGTCAAGGAGCTGCGCCCGGTCTGGGCGTTCTCCTTTGGTGGGGAGAAGCAGCGCGGCCAGCAGGCCCAGCCGCTGATCAAGGACGGGGTGATGTACCTGACCGGCTCCTACTCGCGGGTGTTCGCCGTGGATGCCCGCACCGGCAAGAAACTGTGGCAATACGATGCACGTCTGCCGGATGACATCCGCCCCTGCTGCGACGTGATCAACCGCGGCGTCGCGCTGTACGGCAACCTGGTGTTCTTTGGCACGCTGGACGCCAAGCTGGTGGCCCTGAACAAGGACACCGGCAAGGTGGTCTGGAGCAAGAAGGTTGCCGACCACAAAGAAGGCTACTCCATCAGTGCCGCGCCGATGATCGTCAATGGCAAGCTGATTACAGGCGTTGCCGGCGGCGAGTTCGGCGTGGTGGGCAAGATCCAGGCGTACAACCCGGAGAACGGCGAGCTGCTGTGGATGCGCCCCACCGTGGAAGGGCACATGGGCTATGTGTACAAGGACGGCAAGGCGATCGAGAACGGTATTTCCGGCGGTGAGGCAGGCAAGACCTGGCCTGGCGACCTGTGGAAGACCGGCGGCGCCGCGCCGTGGCTGGGCGGTTACTACGACCCGGAAACCAACCTGATCCTGTTTGGTACCGGTAACCCGGCCCCGTGGAACTCGCACCTGCGCCCCGGTGACAACCTGTACTCCTCCTCACGCCTGGCACTGAACCCGGACGACGGCACCATCAAGTGGCACTTCCAGAGCACGCCGCATGACGGCTGGGACTTCGATGGCGTGAACGAGCTGATCTCGTT
This sequence comes from Pseudomonas sp. GLN_2, assembly GCF_043106005.1. Classification (NCBI taxonomy): domain Bacteria; kingdom Pseudomonadati; phylum Pseudomonadota; class Gammaproteobacteria; order Pseudomonadales; family Pseudomonadaceae; genus Pseudomonas; species Pseudomonas sp. GLN_2. The sequence goes on from NZ_JBICMC010000083.1 coordinate 31,147, forward strand.
CAACTACAAGGACGGCGGCAAGGAGATCAAGGCTGCCGCCACGGCCGACCGCAACGGTTTCTTCTACGTGCTCGATCGCACCAACGGCAAGTTCATCCGCGGCTTCCCCTTCGTTGACAAGATCACCTGGGCCACTGGCCTGGACAAGGACGGCCGGCCGATCTACAACGACGCCAGCCGCCCGGGCGCACCCGGCAGCGAGGCCAAGGGCAGCTCGGTGTTTGTCGCGCCGGCCTTCCTCGGCGCCAAGAACTGGATGCCGATGGCCTACAACAAGGACACAGGGCTGTTCTACGTGCCGTCCAACGAGTGGGGCATGGACATCTGGAACGAAGGCATCGCCTACAAGAAAGGTGCGGCGTTCCTCGGCGCCGGTTTCACCATCAAGCCGCTCAACGAAGACTACATCGGCGTGCTGCGCGCCATCGACCCGGTCAGCGGCAAGGAAGTGTGGCGCCACAAGAACTACGCGCCGCTGTGGGGCGGTGTGCTGACCACCAAGGGCAACCTGGTGTTCACGGGCACGCCAGAGGGCTTCCTGCAGGCATTCAACGCCAAGACCGGCGACAAGGTCTGGGAATTCCAGACCGGCTCAGGCGTGCTTGGCTCGCCCGTCACCTGGGAAATGGACGGCGAGCAATACGTCTCGGTGGTATCCGGCTGGGGCGGCGCGGTGCCGCTGTGGGGCGGCGAAGTGGCCAAACGGGTCAAGGACTTCAACCAGGGCGGCATGCTCTGGACCTTCAAGTTGCCCAAGCAGTTGCAGCAAACGGCAAGCACCAAGCCATAACGCCTGCCTACTGCCGCTTGCTGCCGCTGATCGGTAGCAAGCGGCCCTAGGCTCTGACGAAAAGCCTTGATACTTGTTCATGCTGCGTTGAAAACCGCCTCGGAGTGCTCATGTACTCCCGTACAGTCGGGCGCGACCCCGGCCGTTCCTCGGCTGTTTTCGCCTTGCCTGACCTGCGTCTCAAGACTTTTCGTACAGAGCCTACTACCAAATGACGAGAGCCCCGCTGCCAACGGTGCATTCGCCCGGCACGCGGGCTTGTTACCATCGGTGCATCGCCTGTCGTGGGACAGGCACCGACCCGCAGAGGCTCAGCATGATCTACGCACAACCCGGAACTCCAGGCGCCGTCGTATCCTTCAAACCCCGTTATGGCAACTTCATCGGCGGCGAGTTCGTGCAGCCGTTGGCTGGCCAGTACTTCACCAATAGCTCGCCGGTCAATGGCCAGCCGATTGCCGAATTCCCGCGCTCCACGGCCCAGGACGTCGAGCGCGCCCTGGACGCCGCGCATGCCGCCGCCGAAGCCTGGGGCAAGACCTCGGTGCAAGACCGTGCGCGGGTACTGCTGAAAATTGCCGACCGCATCGAACAGAACCTGGAAGTGCTGGCGGTTACCGAAAGCTGGGACAACGGCAAGGCCATCCGCGAAACCTTGAATGCCGACGTGCCGCTGGCAGCGGACCACTTCCGCTATTTTGCCGGTTGCATCCGCGCCCAGGAGGGTGGCGTAGGCGAGATCAACGAAGGCACCGTGGCTTATCACATCCACGAGCCGCTGGGTGTGGTGGGGCAGATCATCCCGTGGAACTTCCCGCTGCTGATGGCCGCCTGGAAGCTTGCCCCGGCCTTGGCCGCAGGCAACTGCGTGGTGCTCAAGCCCGCGGAGCAGACGCCGCTGTCGATTACCGTCTTTGCCGAACTGATCGCCGACCTGTTGCCGGCAGGCGTACTGAACATCGTCCAGGGCTTTGGCCGTGAGGCCGGCGAGGCGCTGGCCACCAGCAAGCGCATTGCCAAGATCGCGTTCACCGGGTCCACCCCGGTGGGCTCGCACATCATGAAGTGCGCGGCCGAGAACATCATCCCGTCCACCGTCGAACTGGGTGGCAAGTCGCCGAACATTTTCTTCGAAGACATCATGCAGGCCGAGCCGGCATTCATCGAGAAGGCTGCCGAAGGCCTGGTGCTGGCGTTCTTCAACCAGGGCGAGGTGTGCACCTGCCCGTCACGGGCGCTGATCCAGGAGTCGATCTACGAACCGTTCATGGCCGAGGTGATGAAGAAGATCGCCAAGATCACCCGCGGCAACCCGCTGGATACCGAAACCATGGTGGGTGCCCAGGCGTCCGAGCAACAGTACGACAAGATCCTTTCGTACCTGGAAATTGCCCGGGAGGAGGGCGCGCAGCTGCTCACCGGCGGTGGTGCCGAGCGGCTGCAGGGTGACCTGGCCAGCGGTTACTACATTCAGCCAACCCTGCTCAAGGGCAACAACAAGATGCGCGTGTTCCAGGAAGAAATCTTCGGGCCGGTGGTGGGCGTGACCACCTTCAAGGACGAAGCCGAAGCGCTGGCGATCGCCAACGACAGTGAATTCGGCCTGGGCGCCGGCCTGTGGACCCGTGACATCAACCGCGCCTACCGCATGGGACGCGGGATCAAGGCCGGGCGAGTGTGGACCAACTGCTACCACCTGTACCCGGCGCATGCGGCGTTCGGGGGGTACAAGAAGTCCGGTGTTGGCCGTGAGACCCACAAGATGATGCTTGACCATTATCAGCAGACCAAGAACCTGCTGGTGAGCTACGACATCAATCCGCTGGGCTTCTTCTAAACCGCGTCGCGGCCTTCGCGGGCTCGCCCGCTCCCACAGGTTCACCGCTGGTTCCAGAGCCGGTGCAGAACCTGTGGGCGCGGGTTTGCCCGCGAAGAGGCCGGCACACGTAACGGCCTACCCGTACCAACGCACCCCGCCAGCTCGTTCCAAAGTAGCATTCGGTCCGGTCCGCCCCCGTGCATTAATGCTTCTACCGGAATCCTCCGGCACAAGAAGAGGACTTGCCCTATGTGGACTAAACCCGCCTATACCGACCTGCGCATTGGCTTCGAAGTGACGATGTATTTCGCCAACCGTTGATGACGGCCCGGCCATCGCCACGGTGGCCGGATCCTCCTGGAGCATGTGCCTGTGAACCTGATTGATCGCCAGCAAGCCCTTGCCTTGGGGCGAGGCTTGCGTCTGGACTGGGAGCCACAGAAGGCTTGCCACGTGCTGTTGTACGCCGGGGGCATCATCGAGCTCAATGCCAGTGCCGGCTGGGTCCTGGCGCTGCTGGACGGCCACAGTACCGTGGCAACGGTCATCGACCGCCTGGCACAACGCTTCCCCGATGTACCGGGGCTCGAGGAGGACGTACTGGCGTTTCTGGAGGTGGCCCGCGCCAAATCCTGGATAGAATGAGCGGTAGCCCCGCTTTGGTCTGGTTGCTTTCGTGGTGGGATGCTTTACGCTGGCGGTTATCTTCCAGAACAATAAGAACAGGCTTAACGATGAGCCAGAGTTTCAGCCCCCTTCGCAAGTTCGTATCGCCTGAAATCATCTTTGGTGCCGGCTGCCGGCACAATGTGGCCAATTACGCCAAAACCTTCGGTGCGCGCAAGGTACTGGTGGTCAGCGACCCTGGCGTGATCGCGGCCGGCTGGGTGGCAGATGTGGAGGCCAGCCTGCAGGCCCAGGGTATCGACTACTGCCTGTACACAGCGGTGTCACCCAACCCGCGGGTCGAAGAGGTGATGCTCGGCGCCGAAATCTATCGGCAGAACCACTGTGACGTGATCGTCGCCGTCGGTGGCGGCAGCCCGATGGATTGCGGCAAGGCCATCGGTATCGTGGTTGCCCATGGGCGCAGCATCCTCGAATTCGAGGGCGTGGACATGATCCGCGTGCCCAGCCCGCCGCTGATCCTGATTCCGACCACCGCCGGCACTTCGGCGGACGTGTCGCAGTTCGTGATCATTTCCAACCAGCAGGAACGCATGAAGTTCTCCATCGTCAGCAAGGCGGTGGTGCCGGACGTGTCGCTGATCGACCCGCAGACCACCCTGAGCATGGACCCGTTCCTGTCGGCCTGCACCGGCATCGATGCGTTGGTGCATGCCATCGAGGCCTTCGTGTCGACCGGCCACGGGCCGCTGACCGATCCCCATGCGCTGGAAGCCATGCGCCTGATCAATGGCAACCTGGTGGAGATGATCGCCAACCCCACCGATATTGCGCTGCGCGAGAAGATCATGCTCGGCAGCATGCAGGCGGGGCTGGCGTTCTCCAATGCGATCCTGGGCGCAGTGCACGCCATGTCGCACAGCCTGGGCGGCTTCCTCGACTTGCCCCATGGTTTGTGCAATGCGGTGCTGGTGGAGCACGTGGTGGCGTTCAACTACAGCTCGGCGCCGGAGCGTTTCAAGGTGATCGCCGAGGTGTTTGGTATCGACTGCCGCGGTCTCAATCACCGGCAGATCTGCGGTCGGTTGGTAGAGCACCTGATTGCCCTGAAGCGTGCCATCGGCTTCCATGAAACCTTGGGCCTGCACGGGGTGCGCACGTCCGATATCCCGTTCCTGTCGCAACACGCGATGGACGACCCGTGCATCCTCACCAACCCCCGTGCGTCCAGCCAGCGAGATGTCGAGGTGGTCTATGGCGAGGCCCTCTGACGAGCAGCAGCGGGCGTTGGCCGGGCTGCTGGGGCTGGGTGACCACTCGGCGCGCAAAAGCCATTACCCGGAGCTGTCCGCCCGCCTGGACGAACTGGAAGCCGAACGCAACCGTTACAAATGGCTGTTCGAAAACGCCGTGCACGGTATTTTCCAGGCCAGCCTTCAGGACGGCATGCGTGCCGCCAACCCGGCGTTGGCGCGCATGCTCGGCTATGACGACCCGCAATCGGTGCTTTTTTCCCTGACGGACCTGGCCGCCAACCTGTTTGACGGCGGTGCCGAGGAGTTACAGGCCATTTCCGCGGTGCTCGCCCGTGAGCACAGCCTGCACGGCTACGAAACCCGTTTGCGGCGCAAGGACGGCAGCCATCTCGATGTGCTCATGAACCTGCTGCTCAAACCCGGCCATGAAGGGCTGGTGGAGGGGTTCGTCGCCGACATTACCGAACGCAAGCTGGCCCAGCAGCGCCTGCAACAGCTCAATGATGAACTGGAGCAACGGGTCGCTGCGCGTACCGATGAATTGCTGGAGGCGCGCGATGCTGCCGAAGCTGCCAACCGCAGCAAGGACAAATACCTCGCCGCCGCCAGCCATGACCTGCTGCAACCGCTGAACGCCGCGCGCTTGCTGATCTCAACCTTGCGCGAGCGGCCATTGCCACAGGCCGAGCATGTGCTGGTGGAGCGGACCCACCAGGCCCTGGAGGGCGCGGAAGACCTGCTGACCGACCTGCTGGACATTTCCCGGCTCGACCAGGCGGCGGTAAAGCCGGATGTGGCCGTGTACCGCCTGGACGAGCTGTTCGCGCCGCTGGTCTCGGAGTTCAGCTCAGTGGCCGATGCGGCGGGCCTGAAGCTGCACGCACGCATAGCCGACTACGCCATCAGTACTGACCTGCGTTTGCTGACACGCATCCTGCGCAATTTCCTCAGCAATGCCTGCCGGTACACCGACGAGGGGCGGATCCTGCTCGGGGCGAGGCGCCGCAGTGGTCATTTGCGGCTGGAGGTGTGGGATACCGGGCGGGGCATAGCGCAGGACCGGCTGCAGGACATATTCCTCGAGTTCAATCAGCTGGATGTGGGGCGTGCAGCGGATCGCAAGGGTGTTGGCCTAGGGCTGGCCATCGTCGAACGGATCGCCAAGATTCTCGGTTATCGGATCGAGGTGCGGTCGTGGCTTGGGCGTGGCTCGGTGTTCAGCATCGAGGTACCTCTTGGCAAAGAAGTGCCGCTGGCTGTTCACCAGGCTGTGCCGCTGCCCAGCGCCGGTAATCCGCTGCCGGGCCGCCGCCTGCTGGTACTGGACAACGAAGTGAGCATACTCGAGAGCATGGGTGCGCTGTTGGGGCAGTGGGGGTGCGAAGTGGTCACGGCTACTGACCAGGAGGGCGCCTTGCTGGCGTTGCAGGGGCGAGCCCCGGAACTGATCCTGGCCGACTACCACCTGGACCATGGCGTAGTGGGTTGCGAGGTGGTGAGGTACCTGCGTGAGCATTTTGCGGCTGCCATACCGGCAGTGATCATTACCGCTGACCGCAGCGATCAGTGCCGGCGTGGATTGCAGAAGCTGGGGGCGCCGCTACTGAACAAACCTGTGAAACCCGGAAAACTGCGGGCGGTATTGAGCCAGTTGCTCCTGGTGCATTGACGGGGTAGTCGTTCACCACTCAGCGAAATAGAGCACTTAAATGGCCTGTCGCGGAGTTTGGATCCACGGGTCTATAAAACTTACCATTCGGTCAGCTTGCAAGAAGTTAGTAAACTAACTAATACGGCTTTAAATACCGCTGGTCGGTGCTTTTGCTCAAGAAATGAACGATTTGCCAGTGGGTCGCTCATATTTGCCAGCAAGTGTGTTCTTCAAGCAGCGCACTTCGCACCTCTCCCCAGAACGTAATGGACGTTCAACTTGATCTGAATCGCAGGGATGCACACGGGCTTTTTTACCTCTGACGATGGAGTAACGCCATGCCCAACCGAGGCTCAACGGTTGAGCCACTGTGTGCAATTGAGTAACCATTCGCTGTTTCAATTAACGATATGAATTTGGTCTTCCCGGTGCGATCAAGCCGTACGCATGCTTGTTGCAAGGCCATCTAGCGCTGATGCATTACGTGGAGAATTCGACGTGGAGTTTAATACAATTATTAGCCTGTTCGGGCAGAAAGAATCCATGGAGCTGGTGCGGTTGTCGGTCATTTATGTTCATTTACTGGCCTGTTGTGTTGCCATCGGCCTGGTATTTACCAGTGATGCCGAGATGGTCAGGGACTTGTTGAAGGGGCATCAACAGGCCCGCCATGACGGTAAGCACATGGCGCGATTGCAAGCGTCCGTTGCCAATGCCTTGATGTTCCTGTGGCTTACCGGTGCCGCGATCATTGGCATCGATTACCTTGAAAAAGGCATGAGTTATTTTGCCAATCCCAAACTTCACGCCAAGGTCATTATTGTCTTGCTCCTGACCTTCAATGGCATGTTGTTGCATCGTTATGTATTACCTGCCTTGCTCAAGGCCGGTTCCTTGCTTGACCTGAATATAGGCGTGCGGATGTTTGCCCTGTTTTCTGGCGCACTGTCAGGTGTTTCCTGGTTATATGCAGCGATGTTGGGCGTCGGTCGGCCACTGGCCTGGAAGTATTCGCTGACCGAGTTGCTGTTGGCGTATCCGGTGATGATCCTGCTTGGCTTTGCCCTGATGGCCGCACTGACCCAGTGGGCGCGAAAACGCAATATGGCCAAAGCGACACCAGCACCTGTGTGGCCGCTGGCGGGCATTCCTTGCTGATGGCCTGAGGCACTGCAACGGCGCCGCGAAGCGGCGCTCGCGGTTACGCGTTTGCCTGCACGCTGCGCCCTTTCGCCAGATAGGCATTGAACTCATCTTCCGGCACCATGCTGCCCCCCGTTCCCCAGACGAGGTGGGTAGCCTGCTGCAGCCGGGCTGGGGTGAAGCCTTGGCGAGCCAGGTATTCGCCGGCGTGCAGCACCCGCAGCATACCGGGTACGCCGGCCAGGGCCGAAGGTTCCAGTTTGACCTTGTCCTGCTCATGGGCGATGACCATCAAACGGTACAGTTCTTCGTCGGTCACGGTGTAGTAACCATCGATCAGCCGCTGCATGGCTTTGCCGACAAACCCTGATGGGCGCCCGACCGCCAGGCCGTCTGCGGCGGTGATATTGTCGATGCCGAAGTCCTGCACGCAGGTTTCATCATGCAGGCCGGTATAGACACCCAGCAGCATGCAGGGGGAGTGGGTGGGTTCGGCAAAGATGCAGTGCACCGCATCGCCGAACACCAGCTTCAGCCCGAATGCGACACCGCCCGGGCCGCCCCCTACGCCGCACGGCAGGTAGACGAACAAGGGGTGATCTGCGTTCACCTGGATGCCAGCCAGGTCGAATTGCCGCGCCAACCGTTCGGCGGCGACGGCATAGCCGAGAAACAGCTGTGGGGAGTTTTCGTCGTCGACAAAATAACAATTGGGGTCTGAAGCCGCCTGCTGGCGACCCTGCTCGACCGCTACGCTGTAGTCGCACGCATGTTCTACCACGGTCACGCCGTTGGCCCGCAGCCTGTCCTTCTTCCATTGCCGGGCGTCTGACGACATGTGCACGCTCACCTTAAAACCCAGCTTGGCGCTCATGATGCCAATCGACAGCCCCAGGTTGCCGGTCGAACCCACGGCGATCGTGTACTGGCTGAAGAATGCGCGGGCCTGGTCGCTCGCCAGTTTGGTGTAGTCATCCGTTGGCGTGATCAATCCGGCCGCCAGGGCCAGGTCTTCGGCGTGCTTGAGCACTTCATGGATACCGCCCCGGGCCTTGATCGAACCGGAGATGGGCAGGTCACTGTCCGCCTTGAGCCACAGGCTGCCTGCGTTCTGCAGTGATCCTTCTTCGACAAGCACCCGGCGCAGCTGTGGCAGCGGGATGACAGGCGACTCGATGACCCCGCCGGCAGCGGCTGTTTCGGGGAACACAGTGGCCAAGTAAGGCGCGAACCGCTGCAGCCGCGCGCTGGCCGCTTGCACGTCGGTAGCCGTCAGGCCCACATCGTGCAGGGCTTCTGCAGCCTTGGCGATACCAGGGTTGAACCAGCTGGTCTGCTTCAGGGCAACCAGCTCGGCGATGATCGGGTGGCTTTGTTGCCAGGCTTCCAGGGTTTTTCCGTGAATCATGATTTCACCTGCAGTGCAGTCTGTTGTCCGCCTGCAGCAGTCTCGTGACAGGGGGAAGGGGCAGGATAACCCACGGAGTCTCGAACATTACACATTGGCTTTACTGAGGTGTTGCCTGTACCGGCCCCTTCGCGGGCTCGCCCGTTCCCACAGGACATCACAGCCTTGAAGGCTTGCACAGTACCTGTGGGATCGGGCAAGCCCGCGCAGGGGCCGGTCCAGGCAAAGGATCTGAACCGTTTGCGTGTTCAGCCATAAGGCGGCGCTGGCAGTTCGGCCAGCAGGGTTTTCAAGCCGTCGCTCCACTGCCTGCGAATCTGCTGGTAATAGGCATCGTCGCTGGTAATGCGCTTGCGCGTCATGCTTTCCAGGCTGTTGTTGCGGTACACCAGCAAGTCCAGCGGCATGCCCACCGACAGGTTGCTGCGGATGGTGGAGTCGAACGAAATCAGGCCGCAGCGCAGCGCTTCATCGAGCGGCGTGCGGTAATCCAGGTTGCGGTCGAGTATTGGCCTGCCGTACTTGCTTTCACCCAGTTGCAGAAACGGGGTGTCCGGTGTGGCCTGGAAGAAATTGCCTTGTGCATACACGTTGTAGATGGCCTTGGGACCGCCGGCTATCTGGCCACCGACGATGAATGAACTGCTAAGGTCGATATCGGCCGTGAGCTTGCTGCGGTCTCTTTTGACCACCTCGCGCAGGGTGTCGGCGACCAGCACCGTTGCATCGTAGAGCGTGGCAACGTTCAGCAGGTGGGGGCCGTTGCCCTGGGTGCGTTGCTGCAGCAGGTTTACCACCGACTGTGAGGTCGCCAGATTGCCAGCGGTCTGCAGCACGATCAGCCGCTCGCCCGGGACGCTGAAGACGAACAACTTGGTGAACGTGGAGATCTGGTCGATGCCGGCGTTGGTGCGTGAGTCGCTGATGAAGACAAGCCCGTCCTCCAGGTGCATGGCGACACAGTAAGTCATGCGGTTTCCCTTGTGTTGCGTGTGGAAGGGTCTTGCCGCACTCGCGCGGCAAGACCGGTCTGACGCCAGCCTGTCACTGGCGATGCACGTGGACGCTGGCCTGCATCGATTCGGCGCCGCCGCCGCGGCGTACGCCCCTGACCGGACAGGCATCGAGGTAGTCCAGGCCCACCGCCAGCTTCAGGTGACGCTCTGGCCGGGTCAGGCGGTTGGTAATGTCGAAGCTGTACCAGGCTTCGTCGACCCAGGCTTCGGCCCAGGCGTGGCTGGCCAGGTGTTGTTCGTCCTCGGTGCACAGGTAGCCGGACACATAGCGTGCCGGCACCCCCAGGCTGCGTGCGCAGGCCAGGAAGGCGTGGGTGTGGTCCTGACACACGCCTGCGCCACCGCTGAAGGCTTCGATGGCCGTGGTGCCCACCGACGTGGCCCCAGGGCTGTAGGGCATGTGCTCGGCCAGGCCTTGCATCAGCCCGATCAGTGCTGCCCGGTCGCGGTGACTGCCACATTGCCGGGCGGCGAAAGCAATCAGGTTGTCGTCGGCCTGCGTCAGGTGGCTGCCGCGCAGGAACGGCAGGGGCGACTGGCTCTCGGTTTCGTGTTCGCAATCCGGGTCGATCTCGACCTGGCCGTGTGCGGTAAGCGCCAGGTGGCCATGGGGTTTGTCCAGCGTCAGCACATGCAGGATGTTGCCGTAAGGGTCGATCTGGCCCTTGACCTTGCAGGGCAGGTCCAGTTGCCATTGATTGATACGCTGGCGTTCGCTGCTGCGCGGCGTCAGGCGCAGGAACTGGATACTGTTGCACACGTCGCTGGCGTAGCTATAGGTCGTGTCGTGGCGAATGGACAGTTTCATACAACCTCCAGGTAGGAGTGATGGACGGCCTGGCCCAGTTGGTTGATGCGGCCAATGAAGTCGCTCAGCCAGGGGTGCAACCCGGCATCGAGGATTTCGTCGATTGCGGTGTAGCGCAGGCGCGCATTCAGTTCGGCGGCCATGCGCTGGGCGGCACGCCCGGTACTGCCCGGCAGGCCCGCCAGGATCAGGTCCAGTTCCTCGATGCAGGCATGCAGCGAGCGCGGCACGTCTACCCGCAACAGCAGCAGTTCGGACACCGGCCGGGCACTGGGCGCGGCGCGATAGAGCTCGTTGAAGGCCTCATACGAGGTCAGCGCGCGCAGCAGGGCGCTCCATTGGTAATAACCGCGGGCGGAGTCGTCGCTGACCTCTTCGGAAGCCTCGCCGAACATTTCATAGCGCGAATCGAGCAGGCGCAGGGTGTTGTCCGCCCGCTCCAGGAAGGTCCCCAGGCGAATGAAGCTGTAGGCATCGTTGCGCATGATGGTGCCGGAGGTCGCACCGCGAAACAGGTGTGATCGTTCCTTGACCCAGTCGCAGAACTGGCTGATGCCGTAGCGACCCAGGCCGTTGCTGGCAATGTTGCGCATTTCGATCCAGGTGGCGTTGATGTTCTCCCACATGTCGGCGGTGATACGGCCGCGCACTGCATGGGCATTGGTTCTGGCGGCCTGCAGGCAGCAATAGATGCTGCTGGGATTGGTGGCGTCGAGGGCGAAGAAGTGCAGCATGCGCTCGGTGTCGAGTTCATTGTGCCGACGCAGGTAGTCGTCCAGCATGCCCGAGGCCATCAGCGACATTGCCAGTTCGGCATGGCCGTCGCTGCGCCCGGCCTGGGGCATCAGCGACAGCGAGTAGCTGACCTCGAGCATGCGCGCGAGGTTTTCTGCACGCTCCAGGTAGCGGGACATCCAGTACAGGTCGGAAGCGGTTCGCGAAAGCATGGCTCAGTCCTCCACCACCCAGGTGTCCTTGGTACCGCCGCCTTGCGACGAGTTGACCACCAGCGAGCCTTCCTTGAGCGCCACGCGCGTCAGGCCACCGGGCACCAGGCGGGTTTCACTGCCCGACAACACGAACGGGCGCAGGTCGATGTGACGCGGTGCGATGCCGCTGTCGACGAAGGTCGGGCAGGTTGACAGGCACAGCGTCGGTTGAGCGATATAGACGTGCGGGCGGGCTTTGATGCGCGCTCGGAAGTCCTCGATCTGGGCTTTGGTCGAGGCGGGCCCGACCAACATGCCATAGCCGCCGGAACCTTGGGTTTCCTTGACCACCAGTTCGGGCAGGTGGGCCAGTACATGGGACAGGTCCGCCGGCTTGCGGCACTGCCAGGTCGGCACGTTGTTCAGGATCGGTTCTTCGCTCAGGTAAAAGCGGATCATGTCGTCGACAAAGGGGTAGATGGATTTGTCATCGGCCACGCCAGTGCCGACGGCGTTGGCCAGTACCACATTGCCGGCGCGGTAAACCGAGATCAGCCCCGGCACGCCCAGCATCGAGTCAGGGTTGAAGGACAGCGGGTCGAGGTAGTCGTCGTCCAGGCGACGATAGATCACGTCCACCTGATGGGGGCCGGCCGTGGTGCGCATGTACACATGCTCATCACGTACGAACAGGTCTGCGCCTTCGACCAGCTCGATGCCCATTTCCCGGGCCAGGAAAGCATGCTCGAAATAGGCGCTGTTGAAACGGCCGGGCGTGAGCAGCACCGCGGTAGGGTTGTCCAGTGGACTGGCGCTCTTGAGCGTGTCCAGCAGCAGGTTGGGGTAGTGATCGATGGGCGCGATGCGCTGGGCGGCAAACAGTTCGGGGAACAGGCGCATCATCATCTTGCGGTCTTCGAGCATGTAGCTGACGCCGCTGGGGGTGCGCAGGTTGTCTTCCAGCACGAAGTAGCTGCCATCGCCGTCACGTACCAGGTCGACACCGGCAATATGCGCATACAGCCCACGGTGAAGGTCCAGGCCCTGCATGGCGATCTGGTAGCCCTCGTTGGCCAGCACTTGCTCTGGCGGGATGATGCCGGCCTTGAGAATGTGCTGGTCGTGGTAGATATCCTGCAGGAACAGGTTCAGCGCCTGTACCCGTTGAATGCAGCCACGCTCGACCGTGCGCCATTCGCTGGCGCGGATGCTGCGCGGGATGATATCGAAGGGGATCAGGCGCTCGGTATCCTGCTTGTCGCCGTACAAGGTGAAGGTGATGCCAGCGCGGTGAAACAGCAGGTCGGCCTCGCGTCGGCGCTGTTCCAGCAACTCCAGCGGGGTGTTGGCCAGCCAGCGGGCGAACTCCTGGTAATGCGGGCGGCAGTTGCCGTCCGCTTCGTACATTTCATTGAAAAAAGCCCGGGACATACCCACTCCTTGCCGCCGTTGCCGGCAGCTTCATTGCGGTTCATCTGCGTCTTTCAGGGTGCTGCCTTGCTGGGGTAAGTGGGAGCTGTGTCTCGCGTTAACCTCGGTTTCGGTAGATTGCCTATGCGTTGAGTACAACCAGTCTGTGCAATAAAAGTGCCGAATACCCCTGGCGGTTCTGGCGATGCAGGAAATGTGAGGGGCGCACCCGATGTGTGCTGCCTGGCCGCAAGGGCCGGCGCATCAAAAAAGGGCGCTTTTGATCCGGGCGCGGGTTTTGAACCGTAATGGGGCGCAGGCCGGTGCCCGGCGGGAGAAAAAGGGAATAGTCCGGGTGCATGACTTGGGGGAAGGGGGCATGCATCGAGTGCCGCGCGGGCGGCACCCGATTGAACAAACGCTGAATATCGCGAGGCGAGCGCCTTCAGGCCCTCAGAGGCAGGCGTAGACCACCAGCTCCACCAGCATTTCTTCCCGGGCGAGGCCCGCCACCACGACGGCAGCGCGGTTGGGATAGGGTGCCTGGAAATACTCGGCGTACACGGCATTTACAGTTGCCAGATAGCGGCGGTCAGTGACGTAGATCAGTACCTGGGTCACGGCATCCAGCGAGCTGTCAGCGGCTTCCAGGGTATGGCGCAGGTTGTCCAGTGTCTGGCGGGCCTGTGCCTCGATGCCGCCGGCAACCACCTGGCCCTGCGTATCGATTGGGATCTGGGCCGTGTACAACGTACCGTTGCCGACGACCGCCCATTCCAATGGCGCCCTGGAGGCGAACAGCTCGGTCTTTATTGCATGCTTCATGGGTTGTTTCCTCAGTGGCTAGGGTGTTCAGTCGGCGTCGCTGCCGCCGCCTGCACCGTGGCGGCGTGAGGCATCGGTGCTCTCGACAAGGATGTGTTCGGCCAGCTGCCTGAGCCTTTGCCAGGTATGTTCGTTGACGGTAAAACCTTGCTGCAGTGAGCGTTGCGGGTCGGTTATCGCCTGGGCGGTCTGGCCTGCTCGGGTGAACAGCACCGTTACGTCTTGCGCGGCCGCTTCAATGCCCCGGGGCCGGGCTTCACTGCTCAGTTCCGGGCGCGGCATGCCGGCGGTAAAATCGGCCAGGTGGTATTGGCGGGCGTCCTCCCAGCGGGCTTGCACGTGCAGCCCCTGCACAGCTGCCCGGCTCAGGTAGCCCAGCAACAGCAAACGGTTGTGGCAGTGGCGGATGCGCAGTTCGGCCTGACCACAGCGCATGGCCTTGGCTGCCGCCAGTTCCACCACCGTCGCGGCGCAGCGCAATACGCTCTGGCCCTTGGCGTCGATCACCAGCAGGGCGTTATCCTCATGGCACAAGGCGTAAGGCCGTGCAGCTTCGGCTTGCAGATAAAGCAACGCCTTTTCCAGTGCACCGACGCCATCAAGCCCCTGCAGTTGCAACCAGCCCACGAGTTCGGCGGCATCCTCGCAGTCGCCCGGGGCGAAGCCCATGCCTTCGAATGCCTTGCGGCACATCACCTGTATTTCGTTAAGCGATACGCGCATGGTCAAAGCTCCCTTTGCGGCATGACTGCGAAATTCCAGTCGTCTGCGAACGGCTGACCGATGTCGCTGACCAGCGGCGCGCCCTGGAACAGCGTGATACGCACCCAGCGGCTTGACTTGGGGTCGAATTTCCCCGCGCCGAAAAATGCCAGTTTGCAGCGCAGCAGGTGAATCGGCAGCATGTCCCGGGCCAGCAGATTGACACGGATTTCACCGAAGTTTGTTTTTGCCATGCCTTGCAGGCGGCGTACCGCGCCCTTGAACCTCGGTTGGGCGATCAGGAAGTGAGCGGTCAGCGCCTGAGGCTGCCGTTGCAGGTGTTCCAGCAGCGCGCCATGGCACTGCTGGATATTGCGGGCAATACCCAGCTGCATTTCTTTTTCGGCCCCTGGCTCCTCTGCGCGAATGCCCAGGCGCGGCTCTTCTTTTTCAGCTGAGCGGTACCAGAAGAAGTGCTCCGCATCGGCAGCACTGAAGTCGTAGCGCAACGCCCAGCCATACTGCTGCTCGATGAGCTGGCGCAGTTGCCCAAGGGGCATCTGGGCGTCCAGCTGCCAGCTTTCGTTGACCCCCATGTGCTCGGCCAGGGGCGTGACCTGCTCGGGGTACAGCTCCAGCAGCAGGCTGACCAGAAGCTCCTGGCAGCCCACCCCCGTGTGTAATTGCGCCCAGGCCAGCAGGCGCGGCCAAAGGCCCGCGCCGTCGGCTTGCGTGCCAAGCCAGGTGGCCAGTAAAGCAAGCTCGGCCAAGGTTTGCAGGTTCTGCTCATGCTGGCGCTGGTCTTCGGTCCGGGACTGGCTCAGGTGCAACTGGGCGCGCGCCAGCAATTGCTGCAGGCGTGCCAATTGGTCGGGCTCCGCCGACTGCGCCAGCACCAGGGCCAGGGCCGTTTCCCGCGTACTGATCCAGTGCTCCACCAGTTGAGGGTGGTTGATCAGAAAAGGGGCCATTCCCAGCCCGGTCGCGTTGCCGACCCCCAGGTAGCGTTGTAGCGCTGGGGCCAGTTGCACTGCCCGCTGCGGGGCGAGTGCCCGGGCCATGTGGTTGATCTGCTCGATGCTGAAGTGTCGCAGCAGGTAGACGGTGAACATCTGCGCGCTGAACGGCTGGTTGAAGTCCGGGTTATCTTGCAGGCAACCAAAATCGGCGATGCCGAACTTGCCGTTACCGTAAACCGCTGTGGTGCGATACAGGTAGCCGACTTCAGCCAGTTGTTGTGGATCGGGCTGGCGTCCTTCTGCCAGCGCCGCCAGAAACCGGTCGAAATTGCGCAAGCTACGGTTGGCCCGCGACAACACCAGCACGCGTGCATCGAAGCGACCGGCTTCCTGCAGCGGCACGTTGCGTTGCAGGTCGGCCAGTTGTGCCGAGTCGACATCGCCGGCCACCAGCACGAAGCTGACGTCCCACTGGTCGGCGATGACTCGATCGCTGCGCTTTTCGGGCGGCAGGTAGGCCGAGAAGATCACGCAGTGGTAATGGCCGTTTGGCGTTTCGATGCGGTAGATCGCAGTGCCGAAGCCTTGGCCATCGAGGTCGAAACAGCTGCGCCGGATTTGCCAGCGCTGCTGCATCATCCGCCGCATGCTGCTGCGCACGAAGCTTAGCGGGCTCTGGAAGTGGCTACCCAGCCGGGCCAGGTCCATGACTTGGCTGGCAGGGCGCAACGCGGGTAATGCAGGCACGCTGTTGGGCATTGTTGTTGTACCTGGATGGATCATGTTCAGACGCCTTGTTCACGGGCCATGTGTCGAGCGATGCGCACGGCATCCCACAGCGCTGGCAGGATCACCAGCGACACCGGCACCGCGGTGATGACAATGAAGGATTGCAGGGCCGTCACACCGCCTGCGCCAATGGTGATCAGCACCACCGCCGCCAAGCCCATGCCGATTGCCCAGAAACCGCGCAACCACTTCTTCGGTTTATCGTTGCTGGACATCGCCAGCGCCACGGTGAAGGCCATGGCGTCGCCATTGGTGGCCACCGAGATGAAACTCAAGAACAGGAACAGCGCGCTGACAAGGCCACCCAGTGGCAGGTGCTGCGTCACTCCCAGCAACAGGTCTTCAGGCTTGGCGCCATGGGCGGTGACGATGCCTGGCGTTTGCAGCTCCAGGCCGATCCCGGTACCGCCCACCACAGTGAACCAGAACATGGTCACCAGCGGTGCGATGATCGACAGCGTCATGATGATCTCGCGGATGGTGCGGCCCCGCGAGATCCGCGCGACATACAGGGCCACCATGGGCGCGTAGCCGATGAACCAGCCCCAGTAGAACACCGTCCACCAGTCCAGCCATTTGGGGTCGGCGCGGAACATCGTCAGGGGGATGAAGTGCTCCACGTGCAGGGCAAAGGCCGCCGGGAAACCGCCGAGGATGAACAGCGTCGGTCCGAATACCACCATGAACAGGGCCAGGCCGATCATCAACCAGACGTTGATCTCGCTGACAAAGCGGATGCCTTTGAGGCCCACCAGGCACGAGACGGTGTACATCGCGGTCACCAGGACAATGGTCAGCGACTGGGTGACGATAGTGTTGGGCAGCCCCCACACGGCGTGCATGGCGCTGCTGATCTGCAGGCCAAGGAAACCGATCGGACCGATGGTGCCGGCCACTACCGCGATGATCGAGGCAGCGTCGGCCAAGGTGCCGATCGGGCCCTTGAGCGCTCGCTGGCCGAACAGGGGGTAAAGCAGGGTGCGCGGCGCCAGCGGAAGGCCTTTATCGTAATGCAGGTGCATCAGCACGATCGCCAGCAGGCTGCCCAGCACGGCCCAGGCCAGGAAGCCCCAGTGCACGAACGATTGCGCCAGTGCCGCGGTGGCCGCCGCTTCGCTGTGCGGTTGCAGGCCGGCGAAGAAGGGCGGTGGGCTGGCAAAGTGCATCAAGGGTTCGGCAGCGGCCCAGAAGGCGCCACCACCTGCCAGCAGGGCGCACATGATCACGGCGATCCAGTTGAAGGTGCTGACGTCCGGGCGCTGGGTGACCCCGCCCAGGCGTACACGCCCGCACCTGGAAAAACCGATGAACAGGCTGACGGCGAAGGTTGCCAGCATCAGCACTTGCCAATAGAGGCCAAAGGCCTTTGTCGACCAGGCGAACAGGGTATTGACCAGCGCCGACACGGTGTCGATGTCGATCAGCGCCGCCAGCAGGAAGGCGCCGAGGAATCCGCCGCTGATCAGGAACAACGGCCAGTCGATATCGCGTGCCATAGGCAGGCCCATGGCCTGGCCGTCGGCCTGCAAGGTAGTTGGGTTTTTCATGAAACCTCCGGAACCTGCGATTCTTTTTATTGTTGATGCTGTCCGTGCAAGGGGTTCAGGCCTGTGCCGTGGTGGCGGTCTCCAGCAAGCGCAACCAGTTCAGCCCCATGATGTTGCCCACGTCGTGCTCGGCAAAGCCGCGGGCGCGCAGGCCCTGGGCAATGTTGCGGAAGTCGCGGCTGTCGCGGAACCACTGCAAGGGCGCCGGCCAGTTGGCGTTGTCCCTGGAGCCTTCGCCGTAGTCCTTGTCCTTGCTCCAGCGGCCGTTGCGCATCCATTCCAGCACAGACAAGGGTTGCGCCTGGCACAGGTCGGTGCCGATGCCGATGTGCTCCACACCCATCAGGTCGGCGGTGCGCGCGACCATGTCGCAGAAACTTTCCAGGCTACAGTCCGAGGCACCCTTGAGGTGGAACGGGTAGGTGCTGAAGCCCAGCAGCCCGCCGGACTCTGCGATCCCGCGTAGCACCGCATCGGATTTGTTGCGCTTGGCGGCGTGGAAGCTGGCAGGGTTGGCGTGGGAGATGATCACCGGTCGGCTGGACAGTTCGATGGCCTCAAGCGTGCTTCGCTCGGCGCTGTGAGACATGTCGATGAGCATGCCGACGCGGTTCATTTCGGCGATCACCTGGCGGCCGAAGCGGCTGATGCCGTTGTCCTCGCGCTCATAGCAACCGCTGGCCAGCAGGCTTTGGTTGTTGTAGGTCAGCTGCATGACGAACACCCCGAGCTGGCGGAAAACCTCCACCAGGGCAATGTCGTCCTCGATCGGCGAGCAGTTCTGGAAGCCGAAGAAGATACCCACCCGGCCCTCCTCGTGGGCCAGGCGGATGTCGCTGGCCGTGCGCACCGGGCGGATCAGCTCGGGCCATGTCTCGAAGCGGCGGTTCCACTCGCCCAGGCGTGACAGGGTTTCGCGGGCGTTTTCGTGGTAGGCGATGGTGGCGTGCACCGCGCTCAGGCCACCGGCCTGCATCTGCTGGAATATTTCCTGGCTCCAGTTGGAGTACTGCAGGCCGTCGATCATCAAAAGGTCGTGCATGGCATGTATTCCTTCAGGGCCGCAGGTAGGTGGTCTTGACCACGGTGTAGAAGTCGCGAGCGTATTGCCCCTGTTCCCGGGGGCCGAAACTCGAGGCTTTGCGGCCCCCGAATGGCACGTGGTAGTCGGTCCCGGCGGTGGGCAGATTGACCATCACGCAGCCGGTCTGGGCGCGGCGCTTGAAGTGGCTGGCGTGGCGCAGCGACTGGGTGATGATCCCGGCTGTGAGGCCGTACTCGGTATCATTGAGCGTGGCCAGCGCCTCTTCAAAATCGCGCACGCGGATCACGCAGGCGATGGGGCCGAACACTTCCTCGCGGTTGATGCGCATGTCGTTGCGGCTGTTGATGAACAAGGCCGGGCGCATGTAGTAGCCATCGGAGGCCAATTGCAGGCGCTCGCCGCCTTCTATCAGGGTGGCGCCTTCGGCCTGGGCCAGTTGCAGGTAGGCCAGGTTCTGTTCCAGCTGGCGCGCGTCAGCTACCGGGCCGATCTGGACGCCAGCCTCCAGTGCATGGCCGACCTTGAGCTGGCGCATGCGCAGGCGCAGCGCCTCGACGAAGCGGTCGTGGATGCCGTCGCAGACGATCAGCCGTGATGACGCAGTGCATTTCTGCCCAGTGCCAAAGAAGGCCCCGTTGAGCGCGCATTCCACGGCCAGTTCGAGGTCGGCGTCGTCCATGACCACCAGGGCATTCTTGCTACCCATTTCCAGCTGGCAGCGCACCAGGTTACCGGCGGTGGCCACCGCTACGCGTCGGCCCGTCTGCAGAGAACCGGTGAACGTCAGGGCATCGATCTCGGCGGACTCGATCAGGGCCTCGCCGACGTCGGCACCGCTGCCCATCACCAGGTTGAAGGTACCGCTGGGCAGGCCCTGACGGCTGATGATCTCGGTGAGCGCCCAGGCACTGGCCGGCACCAGGTTGGCCGGCTTGAACACCACGGCGTTGCCGAAGGCCAAGGCCGGGGCGATTTTCCAGGCGGCGGTGGCCATGGGGAAGTTCCATGGGGTAATGATGCCCACCACACCCACCGGTTCGCGATGCACTTCGATGTCCACCCCTGGGCGCACCGAGGCGGCAGTCTCGCCCATCTGACGCAGCACTTCGGCGGCGTAGTAATGGAAGAACTGGCCACTGCGGTTGACCTCGCCGATGCCTTCGGCCAAGGGTTTGCCTTCTTCTCGCGACAGCAGTTCGCCGAGTTCTTCCTTGCGGGCGATCAGCTCGTCGCCGATGGCCATCAGCACTTGCTGGCGGCTTTCCAGTCCAGTGGCGGCCCACAGGGGTTGAGCGGCGCGGGCGGCCTGAATGGCCTGGCGGGCCTGTTCGGCGCTGGCCTGATGGTACTGGCCGATCAGGTCGCCAGTGTCCGAGGGGCTGTAGTTGCCCAAAGTGGCGTGGCCTTCACACCACTGGCCATCGATGTAGTTGTTGTAGGTCTTGTGTGACATGGATGAACGCCTCCGTTTGCATGGCATTCATCATGCGAGCAATATGCAGCAAATAAAAATTAATAAAAAAAATGCTTTGATAAGGAATGCTAACCATGTTGCCCGAGCTGAAAATCGCGCAGTTGCGTTACTTCGTACTGGTCGCCGAACACAAGAGTTTCCACGCGGCCGCCCGCCAGGCCTTTCGCACCCAGCCTGCGATATCCCTGGCCCTGCGTGAACTGGAGCAGAAGCTGGGGCAGGCACTGGTCGAAAAGGGCGGTGGCCGGGTAGAGCTGACGCCATATGGCGAGCATTGCCTCCCGTTGTTTCGTGGCTTGATCGAGCACCATGACCGTATTGCGCGTGAAGCCATGCTGTTTGCCCGGCATGAAATCGGCCAGGTCAGCATCGCCACCGTGCCTTCTGTGGCCAGCCGAATGCTGCCAGGGCCGCTGGCCCGCTTTGTGGCCGCGCACCCCAATGTGCAGGTCAGCATTCAGGACGGCACGGCCGAACGTGTGCAGCAGTTGCTCGCTCAAGGGCAGGTTGATTTCGGCATCAGCAGCCTGTGGGTGGACGATGACCAGCTCGAATTCGCCCCCATCGTGAATGATCAGGTTGGCGTGGTGTGCCGCAGCGACCACCCGCTGGCGCAGGCGGGGGGGCAGCTGCATTGGGCGCAGTTGCTGGGCGTGCCGATGATCCGCAACGGTACCTCGCAATTACTGGCGGGTACCGAGGCCGAGGGTTTGCTGGCCGATAGCCGGCTGTTCATTTCCAACATGATTTCGTTGATCGCCATGCTGGAGGAGGGGGTAGGGATCAGTACCTTGCCGTACCTCGCTTTTCCGCAGGAGAACGAAAAACTGGCGTTCGTGCCCCTTGTGGAGCCCAAGGTAGAACGGCACATCGGCATGCTCACCCGCAAAGGGCGCAGCTTGTCACCTGTGGCGGGGGCACTGATGGCGTTTCTGCAAGTGCAGTTGGCGAAGGCTGGCTGATTCCTTGGCCGTAGGGGCATGGCGCGCCATGGCCGGCACTGAGGTTCGCAAACGCACGCCCGGGCTTCAGATAACCGGGCCTGAAGGCACGCTGACACCTGCCAGCGTGGTGAACGAAATATCCTTGGCCGTCAGCAGAAAATCACGCACGTACGGCACCTCCAGCATGTCACTGCGCAGTGCCGCATAGAGGTTTGCCTGCAGGCCGTGTTCGCCAAGGCGCTTGGCGGTTACATAGCCGCGCGAACTGTATTCGTGCACGGCCCAGTTGGGCAGGCAGCAGACGCCGCGCCCGGACGCAACCAGTTGCATCATCATCACGGTAAGTTCTGAGGTGCGGACCTGTGCGGGCTCGACGTCGGCGGGGTCGAGGAAGCGGGTGAAGATGTCCAGGCGGGTGCGTTCGATCGGGTAGGTGATCAGTGTCTGGCTGGCGATATCGGCGGGCTCCAGGTACGGCTTGTGGCGCATGGCGTGGTGGTTGTCGATGGCCAGCAGCGCCTCGTAGCTGAACAGAGGCACGTAGCTGATACCCGGCAATGTCACCGGGTCGGAGGTCACCACCAGGTCCAGGTCGCCGCGCTCCAGGGCTGGCAGTGGCGCGAAGGAAAAACCCGAGGCGAGGTCCAGTTCCACCTCAGGCCAGGCGCCGCGGAACTCATCCACTGAAGGCATCAGCCACTGGTAGCAGCTGTGGCACTCGATGGCGATGTGCAACCGTCCGGCGCAGCCCCCGGCCAGCTTGCCCAGGTCCCGTTCGGTATTGCGGATCTGAGGCAGCACCTGATCGGCCAGCTGCAGCAGCTTCAGCCCGGCGCTGGTGAAGCGCACCGGCCTGGATTTGCGCACGAACAGTGGCATGCCGATGCGCTCTTCCATATCGCGGAACTGGTGCGACAGGGCTGATTGTGTCAGGTGCAGGCGCTCGGCGGCCTCTTGCAGGCTGTCGGTTTCACGCAGCGCGTGGAGGGTTCGCAGGTGGCGTAAATCGATCATGAGTAAAATGGCGGATCAACGCAGTAATGGCGGGTTTTCTTCACTGCTGCGTGATCCTGACAATTCCTTTGCTGGGTTTTCCGTGAGTGGGGTGAGGCTCAAGCCGCGTGAGGCGCGGCGAGGTTGCAGTACTGCCCCTTGAAATACAGCAGCGGCTGCGTGGCAGCAGTGGCCTGCAGGTTCAACGCTTTGACTTCGCCAATCACGATCAGGTGGTCCCCGGCGGCATGCTCGGCGTGAATTTCGCAATCAAGCCAGTGCAGGCTGCCGGCAATGATCGGGTTGCCCAACGGCGACGCTTGCCATTCGACGCCCTGCCACTTGTTGGCGCCGCGCCGTGCAAACTGGTTGGAAATGCCGACCTGCTCACCTGACAGGATGTTGACCGTGAAGCGGCCAGCCTGGCGGATTTTCGGGTAGCTGGCCGAACTGGACATCACACTGAATGACACCAGCGGCGGGCTCATCGATACGCTGTAGAACGACTGGCAGGTGAAGCCGATCGGCTCACCTTCGTGGTGCGATGTAATCACCGTGATGCCGGAGGCGTAGTGCCCGAGTGCCTGGCGAAAAGTCGACGGCTCGATCGCCGTACCGGAAAGCAACATGGTAGGTCCTGTGGCTGCATTCATTTCAGCGTGCGTTAGCGAGTTCCTGACGGACGATGGCTGCGCCTGCACTCAACGCCTTGAGCTTGCCGCTGGCTACCTGGCGGGGCAGGGGCGCCATGCCGCAGTTGGTGCAAGGGTAGAGCTTGTCGGCATCGACGAATTGCAGTGCCTTGCGCAGGGTGGCGGCGACCTGTTCGGGTGTTTCAATGACATGAGTGGCCACATCGATGGCGCCGACCATGACTTTCTTGCCGCGAATCAGCTCGAGCAGGTCCATCGGAACATGCGAGTTATGGCATTCCAGCGAAATGATATCGATGCTGGACTGCTGCAGTTTGGGGAAGGCCTGTTCATATTGCCGCCATTCTGAACCGAGGGTCTTTTTCCAGTCGGTGTTGGCTTTGATGCCATAGCCATAGCAAATATGGACGGCCGTTTCGCACTTGAGGCCCTCGATGGCCCTTTCCAGGGTAGCCACGCCCCAGTCATTCACGTCGTCAAAGAAAACATTGAATGCCGGTTCGTCGAACTGAATGATGTCCACGCCCGCGGCTTCCAGTTCTCTGGCTTCCTGGTTGAGAATCTTGGCGAACTCCCAGGCCAGTTTCTCGCGGCTTTTGTAGTGGTTGTCATACAGTGTGTCGATCATGGTCATGGGGCCGGGCAGCGCCCACTTTATCGGCTGTGTGGTGTGCTGGCGGAGGAACTTGGCATCTTCGACAAACACCGGTTTTTGTCGAGCGACAGCACCCACCACCGTCGGTACGCTCGCATCGTAGCGATCACGGATCCTGACAGTTTTCCGTTGTTCGAAATCAACGCCGCTGAGGTGCTCGATAAACGTGGTGACAAAGTGCTGGCGGGTTTGTTCGCCGTCACTGACGATGTCGATACCGGCGTGTTGTTGTTCTTGCAAGGCCAGGCGCAAGGCATCCTGTTTACCTTCGACCAGTTGCGCGTCTTGCAACTTCCACGGTGACCAGAGTGTTTCGGGTTGAGCAAGCCAGGCGGGTTTAGGCAGGCTGCCGGCCGTGGAGGTGGGTAGCAATGTGTTCATGAACAGTGACCTTGTGCTTTGAATGTTCAACGTGCGTATTGAGCGGACCATTGCGCTAGCGTGGCCTGGTAGGGTTTGACAAATTGCTCCTCGGCAAATTTGCCCTGCTCGATCGCCAGGCGGCTGCGCTCTTCCCGGTCGTAGACAATGCGCGTGAGCGAGTAATCCTGGTTGTTCAGGCTGGGCTGGTAGGCCTTGCCTGCGGGAGAATTGGCGTTGTAGATCTCGGGTCGGTAGATTTTCTGAAAGGTGTCCATGGTGCTGATGGTGCTGATCAGTTCAAGGTCGGTGTAGTCAGCCAGCAAGTCGCCGGCAAAATAAAATGCCAACGGGGCGACGCTGTTCGGCGGCATGAAATAGCGCACCTTCAAGCCCATTTTCTTGAAGTAGTCATCCGTCAGCGAGTACTCATCCTGCTGGTACTCAACACCTAGCACAGGGTGCTGATTTTCGGTGCGCAGGTAAGTCCTGCTGCTCGATACGCTCAGGCAGATAACCGGTGGT
Organism: Pseudomonas sp. GLN_2; assembly: GCF_043106005.1. Classification (NCBI taxonomy): domain Bacteria; kingdom Pseudomonadati; phylum Pseudomonadota; class Gammaproteobacteria; order Pseudomonadales; family Pseudomonadaceae; genus Pseudomonas; species Pseudomonas sp. GLN_2. The sequence goes on from NZ_JBICMC010000083.1 coordinate 55,475, forward strand.
TTGCTGAAGTGCTCCTGGTAGGTTGGCGAGTTGACGAAACACTTGAACAGGTTGCCGTGCAGCTCGCCGAAATGATCGGGTGTGCTGAAGGTGGACCGATGCTTGTTATGCTCCAGTAACAGTACGCTGAAGTCGTAATCGCGCACGTACGAGGAGAAGTTGTTGCCTACCATGCCTTCGAGGCGAGTATTGTTCTTGCGGTCGACAATATAGGTTTTCAATATTTCGATCAGCGGCAGGGCATTGCCGTGCTGCGCGTTTTCAAGGTTCATTTCCACCGATATGATGTCCAGCTCTACGCGATAGCGATCATGTTCGGGGTTGTCCCAGTGCGCCAGCGCATTGAAACGGTTGTTGATCATCGCCAAGGTATTGCGCAGGTTCTGCTGGCGGTTTGCACCCCGTGCCAAATTGGCGAAGTTGGTCGTGATGCGGGTATTTTCGGCAGGGAGATAATGTTCGTCGAACGCAATGCGCTTGACGGTGAATGTTGGCGCTTTATTCATGGTAACGGCTTCCAGGTGCCTGAGTGTGAGCGATCCAGTGCTTGTCAGTTGCGTAGGCTGAGTCGTTCACACCGTAATCTTGATGTGTTTGATTGAGGCGTATCCTAGGTGGGGCGCTGCATGAATGATATTGAAGTTATTTCACAGGTTTTTTAGCTCTGCTCATGATGCGTTGCCTGGTTGACTGCGGCATCATGGCTGCCTGGCCTTCACTTCACCCAGGAGACAGCGATGATCAAAACCGGCGATCAATTGCCCGACGTTACCCTTTATCAATACAACAACGACGCAGGCGCCTGCGCGATCGGCCCCAAGGCCTTTTCCATTCGCGAGCGTTGCAAGCACAAGAAGGTGCTGATCTTCGCGTTGCCGGGCGCGTTCACGCCGACGTGCTCTGAACGTCATGTTCCCGGTTATGTCGCGGCGGCCCCTGCGTTGTTCGCAGCTGGCATTGACGAGATCCTGTGCGTCTCGGTGAACGATGCCTTTGTAATGAACGCCTGGGGCAACAGCTTGCAGGTTGGGGATGCGGTCAAGATGATCGGCGATGGTAATGGCGAATTCAGCTACGCGCTGGGCCTGACCCAGGACCTTTCGGCACGCGGTTTGGGGCGGCGCTCGCAGCGGTATGCGATGTTGGTCGACGACCAGGTAGTCCAGTACATTGCGGTTGAAAGCCCCGGCAAGTTCGAGGTCAGCGATGCGGCCAGCCTGCTGGCTGTGTTGCGCTAGCCATACCTTTCAGGCCTTGCCGACAACGGCTGTCAGGGCTGCCAGAACACCTTTCGAACCGGCCGCTAACAACAAGGTACAGACGGTTGAAACTTCACCAACTCAGGGCGCTGGTCGCCATTCATAACGCAGGCAGCATCCTCGAAGCCTCCAAGCTCATGCACATTACTCAGCCCGCGCTGAGCCGTTCGATCAAGGAGCTGGAGCGGGAGGTGGGGTTTACCCTGTTGCAGCGGTCGCACAAAGGCATGGCCCTTACCGAGGAAGGCAAGCGTGTCATCCGCCATGCCAACCTCGTGGTAGAGAGCATACGCCGCCTGCAGATCGAAGCGGCGAGCATTCAGGATGCGGCGCTGGGCGCCGTGTCGATCGGGGTGACGTCGTTGACGGCGATGCTCGATGGCGTCGATGAAAGTATCCTGGCCTTTCGGCGCAAGTACCCGCGGGTGAAGATCACCATCACCGACTTGCGCCCCAGCCAGATCCTGCAGCGCTTGCGCGATGGCAGCCTGGACTTTGCCATTACTTCGCAGCAACCGCTGAGTCGGCTGAGCCTGGACTGGGAGGCGCTGGGCAGTATCAAGGGCAGGGTGATTTGCCACGCCTCGAATCGGCAGAAGTTCAGCCAGTCACTGCGCACCTTGCAATACGCCCCCTGGATCAGCCTGGACGAGTTGTCCGACCAGGCTTCGCAGTTTCACCAACTGTTCGAGGCCAACGGCCTTCGGGTGCCACAGAACACCGTTGAATGCACTTCAGTGATGATGGCGCTGAAGCTGTTGAAGAACACGGAATCGTTGATGACCATCAGCGAACTGGCGGTGGACCAAGGGTTTACCTACGGAATCGATTGCGAGTTCGTCGCCATGGCGGTGCAGGAGTTGATTCCGGATTACCCCATCAATCTGGTCTGCATCGACCGCCACAGCCTCACGGCGCCTGCCCAGGAGCTGTTCCACAGCTTGCGCGGGCAGGTGCTCAAGCAGACCCGCCCCGTGGGGTCAGAAGTGGTAGTACATGCCTAGCGAGACGTTGCTTGGGTTATCGCCCGCCTGATCCACCGGGGTGCCGGCGTAGGTGACCGACGAGGCACGCTGGTTGGCGATCATGCCGAGGCGTCCATAGAGGGCCCAGCGAGGGTTGATGAAATGGTCATAGCCGATCATCACACCCCACGCGTCCTTGTCGCGGGCGCTGACCTGGCGTTGCATCACAGCCAGGCGCAGCACGTCCAGTTCGCCCACTGGCGCCATCATGCCGAAGGTGTACAGCGTGGTGCTGGGCGTGCCGGCCTGGTCCACATCCTGACGCTGCCAAGTGAGGCTGGTGGCCAGCGGGCCGAAATCGTAGAACGCCGACAGGCTCTTGAAATCATTGGCGGTCTGGCGTGAAACGCCGCCGTCGTCCCATGGGTCACTGTAGTAACGGTTGTAGGAGGCCAGCAACATCACCCGGCTGTTGCGGTACTGCAGCCGGGCGCCACCGCCACGCACGGTGCGCCCAGCGCTGGCGGCATCGTCGAAGCCGAAGCTCAGCGCGGTACCGAGGCTGAAGCCGCTGAAGGTCGGGCTGGTGTAGGCCAGGGTGTGCTTGGGGCGCAGGTCAAGGTAAAAGGCGCCCTTGCCGGCGGCAGGCAGGGCCAGGTAGGTGTAGGGCGAGCCATAGGTGGCCAGGAACGGGTCGGCGTAGGTGGGCGTGGCCATGCCGTAGGTCTTGCCGAACTCGAGCTTGCCCAGGGTGCGCGAGCGCAGGGCGACTGTCGCCAGGCGCAGGGTGCCGACGGTATCCCAGGTGCCCTCCAGGGCCTCGCCATTGAGGTTGAAACCCTCCTCGACGTCAAGCTCCACCACGGTATCGGGGTCAAGCGCCTTGCGTGCGTACAGCCCGAGCTTGTTGGTCCAGGCGCCGCCACCGGCCAGCCTGAAACCCGAGTGGTGCTGTGAGTCGTGATAGCTGGCGAATGCATCCACGGTGCCGTACACCTTGAGTGTGTCATCGAAGCCGTAATCCAGCCCGTAATAACCAAAACCCGGCGCAATCCGCGCGAGCGTCGGAAAACCCTCTGCCTGTGCCTGCCCAGCAAGGCAAGCCCCTTGGATCATCAACAGCAACGACGTAATGCGAGTGTTCATTCACGGCTCCAGGCCAGCACGGTGATGGGGTGGCTTTAGCGTCGGTGAACAGAACGTTGCAGCGTGATTGCTTATTCGGTCAGGTCATGCCGTTTGGTTAATCAAGGGCTGGCGCGGCGTGTGGATTGGCGAGCGCATCCGCGTTAGACAGGCTTCGTACCTGCGTCAACGCTGCGCTACGGATGCTGATCTGTGGGCGTTATTGGGGCCGCGCGCGGAGCGAGGGCGGACTGTGCGCCAGCTCAGGGCAATTTGGCCAACGATCGCGCCGGCTAATTAATCATTGGTTATCCCTATGCCGAAACTGCAAGTGTATTGAGTGCCCGATTGGCTGATATTCGCTGCACGCCGCGATTTGCCAACGGAGACAACAATGATCAGACCGCTACCCACATCGCCGAGCCTGCAAACAGGTGCGCATTCAGCCGCGCAGGTATCGTCCTCCCGTAAAACCTTGGTCGCCTGCTCGTTGGGCAATGCGCTGGAAATGTACGACTTCACGATCTACAGCTTCTTCGCTGTACTGATCGGCAAGCACTTCTTCCCCTCCGACTCGGCCATGGCGTCGTTGTTGATGTCGCTGGCCACCTTTGGCGTCGGTTTCCTGATGCGCCCGGTCGGGGCGATGGTCATCGGCCGCTATGCTGACCGGCATGGACGCAAGGCCGCTTTGAGCCTGACCATCGGGCTGATGACCCTGGGCACCGCAATGATTGCCTTTGCGCCCACGTATTCACAGATCGGGATTTTCGCCACCTTGCTGCTGGTGACCGGCCGGCTCATCCAGGGCATGTCGGCAGGCGGGGAGGTCGGTACCGCGTCGGTGTTCCTGATGGAATCCAGTGCAGTCGGCAATCGCTGCCAGAGCGTCAGCTGGCAGGCCGCCAGCCAAGGCTATGCCGCCTTGGTGGGGGCCGGCTTTGGCCTGGCCCTCAGTCAGTTGCTCGACCCCACGGCGTTGGAAAGCTGGGGATGGCGCATACCGTTCATCTTCGGCCTGCTGATCGGGCCAGTCGGTTGGTACATACGCACGCGGTTGCCGGAAACCCATGAGGCCGCACCGGCGCAGAAGGCAGAGCAGGGGCTGGATGCCGAACTGCTCAAACGCATCGCCCAAGGCATCGGCCTGATGGCCAGCTCGACCATTGGCATGTACCTGTTCGTGTTCTACATGCCGACCTACCTGACCACCGCCTTGCATTACCCACCCGGCAGCGCGATGGCGATTGCCTGCATCAGTAGCGGTTGCATGGCCGTCATCTGCCCGTTGGCCGGCAAATTCGCCGACAAGTATCAGCTCAGAAAACGCCTGCTGGTGTGGACGGTCGCCGCGCCGGTGGTGTTGACCCTGCCCGTGTTCTATCTGCTTGGGCACGTGCAGCACATGGGTCTGGCCATGATGGGCGTGGCGATCCTGATCTTGCCGACCTGCATCGGTGCCGGTGCGTTCTTCGCGCTGATCATGGAGGGCTTCCCGAAGGCCAGGCGCTCGTTCGGCACCTCGGTCAGCTACAGCCTGGGGGTGACCCTGTTCGGTGGCTTCTCGCCATTGGTGGCCACCTGGCTGATTGCAGCGCTGGGCACGCCGTTGGCGCCAGCCTACTTCCTGCTGGCCGGCGGCGTCGTCAGCCTGGCCTGCCTCAGGTACTTCCCCGAAAACAAAGGATGCGAGTGATATGGGTATTTTGCAGAGCAATCAAACACCGAGCTCAGCCGCCGAGCTGGATGAGTTCGTCATGCTGCGCCGGCAGATCCACGCTGCGCCGGAAATTGGCGGCGACACCCCCGATACCGCGGCCCTGGTAGCCGACAAGCTGCAAGCGTTGGGCTATGAAGTGCATCGCAATGTAGGTGGGCATGGTGTGGTCGGCGTGCTGAAAGTGGGGGACAGCCCGCGCAGCATCGGTTTGCGTGCAGACATGGACGCACTGCCCATGGGCGAAAAGAATGCGTTTGCGCATGCCAGCAAGATCCCCGGCCGGATGCATGCCTGTGGCCATGACGGGCATACCGCGATCCTGCTGGCAGCCGCTGCGCAACTGGCGGCTACACGCCAGTTCAACGGGACGTTGAACGTGATATTCCAGCCCGACGAGGAAGGCCTGGCGGGGGCCAAGGCGATGATCGACGACGGCCTGTTCGAGCGCTTTCCGTGCGACTCGGTGTATGCACTGCATAACATGCCCGGCCTGCCGGTGGGCACGTGCGTGGTGCAGGCGGGGCCCACCATGGCGTCTTCCGAACGCGTCAGCATTCGGATTACCGGCAAAGGCGGGCACGGTGCGATGCCGGAGCTGTCGGTAGACCCGGTGATGGCGTTGAACAGCCTGATCAGTGGCATCCAGACCATCAAGTCGCGCAACCTGAGCGTCGAGGACTACGCCGTGATCAGCATCGGGATGATCCAGGCCGGCACCGTCTACAACATCATCCCTGACGAGGCCTGCATGTTGCTGAGCGTGCGCACCGACACGGCCCAGACCCAGCAGAAGATCAACAGCCGCATTGACGCCCTGGCCAAGGGGCACGCAGAAAGCTATGGCGTGGAGATCGAGGTGCAATTCACCCAACTGGCGCCCGCCTTGTGCAACAGCGATCACGAAAGCGCGTTGCTGCGTGACAGCCTGAGGCCGTTGTTCGCCGACGGCGCGCTGCTGGACAAGATGCCGAAGAAGGTCATGGGCACCGAAGACTTTGCCTACATGTTGCAGGCGCGGCCTGGCTGTTACTTCATGCTGGGCAATGGCACGGGCGAGTTCCATGGGTGCTCGGTGCATAACCCCCACTACGATTTCAATGATGCGTTGGTGAAGATTGGCGCTGATTGTTGGGTGACGTGGGTTCAGGACTATTTGCGTTGACACTGCGTCATCTGCGTTGGAATGGTCTACGCTCTCAGCCGAAGCGCGTCGTGACAGGCTTCATCCCGTTAGCGTCGCTCTGGCGATTCACACCGACGGACCAGGCTCGGTCCAAAGAGGGTGCTGCAATGGCGACTATCGACACCGAGAACCTTGCAAAGGGGCTGCAGCAGGTTGAAGCCTGCTGGCAGGCGTATACCTCCTCACAGCGACTTATTGAGGGCCTTGAAGGGGGCGACCTGAGCAGTGCCATTGAAACAGCCAACCGCGATTTCACCAGGTTTCAGAACCAATGCCAGCTGTTTTATGCCGAAGTGCGCAAGAGGGCAGCGGATGCGGACAAGCTGGAGAGCGACATGGCACGGTATCCCCATTACTTTCAGTGACGCCTGATTGAACGTCGCGCTGTGCCTGGGTTCTGACAAGCAAAGGGTACAGCGAGGACGCTTTCATGAGCATCGAACGCAGCATTCCCGAGCTTGAAGCCTGGTATGCCCAGTACGACGACATCAGTTACCGGCGCGCGTCACCGGATGCCTACCACCATGAACTGCTTCGCACAGCCGAGGCCCTGCGCGACGATGGCGCCATCGACTGGGACGACTGGTTGGCGCTCAAGGCGCTGGCCGATGAGGCGCATATCCGCGCGCTGGAAGATGCCGTGCAGGCCCATGTGAGCGACCCGGACGCATGAAAGCGCTGAAGATTGCCACCTTCAACATCAATGGCATCCGCAGCCGTTTGCCGGCGCTGCTGGCCTGGCTGGAGCGGGAGCAGCCCGACATTGCCTGCCTGCAGGAGCTGAAGGCGGCCGATCAGCAGTTCCCTCGCGCGGAGCTGGAGGCAGCGGGCTATGGCAGCCTTCATCATGGGCAACCGTCATGGAACGGCGTGGCCATTCTGGTGCGGGGCAGTGATCCGCTCGAGGTTCGCCGCGGCTTGCCCGGCCTGGAAGAGGACAGCCAGAGCCGCTATCTGGAAGCTGCGGCACACGGGGTGTTGGTCGCTTGCCTCTACCTGCCGAACGGCAACCCGCAGCCCGGGCCCAAGTTCGATTACAAGCTGCACTGGTTCGAATGCCTGATCCAGCATGCGCGCAGCCTCTATGAAAGTGGCCACCCCACGCTGCTGGCAGGGGATTTCAATGTCGTGCCCACCGACATGGACATCTATAACCCGCGTTCCTGGCTGAAGGACGCACTGCTGCAGCCTGAGTCGCGAGCGTGTTACCAACGACTGCTTGATCAGGGCTGGCTCGATGCCATACGCCATCTGTACCCGGACGAGCGTGTCTACACCTTCTGGGACTATTTCCGTAACCACTGGGCCCGCAATGCCGGGTTGCGGATCGACCACCTGTTGCTCAACCCCGAGCTTGCGCCTTATCTGAAGCGGGCGGGTGTCGATGCGTGGGTGCGTAACGAGGCCAAGGCCAGCGACCATGCACCCGTCTGGATCGAGCTGGGCACGCGTCGTGCCCGGTCATAGTCAATTCAGCACATGAACGAGCGCCGGGTTGAGGTGTTGCGACAGTAGCCGACTTCAGATTGCATTCAGATTCGACCCCGATAATTTCCTCCGTCGCACCCAGGCGGGGAAATTTCATGACTCAGACTCATCAATGGCACAGTTTGCTTCCGTTACCCATCGGTAGCCATGCCGATCATCAGGCGCATCTTTCTCTTCACCTCAGCGGCGATCATGGGCGAGGCGAGCTGGAGCACTTCATACACGAGCGCTTTGCCAGTGTGCACCAGGCGGATGTGCAGCATTACCTGCCGGAGCTGCTTGCCTTGCAGGGTAGCCACGGTCGCCTGATCGCGGCGGCAGGCATGCGACCGGCCAGCGAAGGGCCGCTCTTTCTCGAGCGGTACCTGGACGAGCCTCTGGAATCTGCTGTTTCACGGGTAACCGGTGCCTCACCGGATCGCAACTGCATGGTAGAAGTAGGCAACCTGGCCTCACTCAGCGCCGGCAGCGCTCGAATAATGATCATCGCCGTGACGTGGTTGCTGGCCATGCGGGGCCTGGAGTGGGTCGCATTCACGGGCGCCGCGACACTGTTCAACAGTTTCCGGCGACTGGGGCTGGTGCCCACTGTTCTGGCCTCAGCGGATCCTGCGCGCTTGCAGGGCCAAGTCGACCAGTGGGGGACCTACTACGACCAGCGACCCCAGGTATTCGCCGGCAACATAGGCTTTGGCTTCGATGCCCTGAAGCAGGCGGGCATGTTCGAGCGGCTTGGGTTTCCCATGTTAGCCCTGGAGACCGGCCATGCGGCATGACCTGTCTGCCTTTCAGGCACTGTTGCGCCAGCACGCGCTGGAACATCCTGACGCCGTGGCCGTCCAGGGCGATGCGCAGCGTTACACCTACCGGCAACTGCTCGACGAAGTCGAATCTCGTGCGGGCTGCCTGCGTAGCCAACCACCGGGAACCTTCGCCGTGGTGCTGGATAACGGGCCCGAGGCGCTATTCTGGGATTTGGCGGCGCTGTTCGCCGAACGCGCCAGCGTGACAGTGCCGTCGTTTTTCAGCGCGACCCAGTTCCAGCACTGCTTGCAGCAAAGCGGGGTCACGGCGGTCGTGTGCGAGGCGCAGTGGGCCGAACAGCTCATGGCGCTTGGCTTTGACCTGCAGGCACCCGCTGGCGTCTGGCTGCGTGACAGTTTTGTCGCCCCGGCGCTGCCTGAGGGCACTGCCAAGATCACTTACACCTCCGGTAGCACCGGCACGCCCAAAGGCGTGTGCCTGAGCGCTGAAACCCTGCTGCGTGTGGCGCATGAGCTGGAGGCCGCCAGCCGCCCAATCGAGCCGCAGCGATACCTGGCGGTACTGCCACTGGGTGTTCTGCTGGAAAACCTGGGCGTCTACGCCGCGCTCATGGCTGGCGCTTGTGTGCAGCTCTATCCGCAGCAGCAGTTGGGGGTGGGAGGCGCGAGCCAGGTCGATTTCAAGCGCCTGCTGGGCGCAATCGCCCTCAGTGGTGCGCAGAGCCTGATCCTTGTGCCGCAACTGCTGATGGGGCTGGTGACAGCGATCGAACGCGGGCTGATGCGGGTCGGCCCTCTGCGTTTGGTGGCGGTAGGCGGCGCTCGGGTATCGCCAAGCCTGCTCGCGCGGGCCGAGGCGGTCGGTTTGCCAGTGTTCGAAGGTTACGGCTTGTCTGAGTGCGCCTCGGTAGTGGCGCTCAACCGCACAGGGGCTGTGCGCCCTGGGAGCGTCGGCAAGCCATTGCCGCATGTGCAGGTGCGCATTGCCGACGATGGCGAAGTTTTGGTGGCCGGTTCGATATTGCTGGGCTACCTGGGAGAGCCGCCTGTAACCGGGCAGTGGTGGGCAACAGGCGATGTAGGGCACCTCGATGAGGAGGGTTACCTTTACCTGGATGGCCGCAAGAAGCATCAGTTCATCACCAGCTTCGGGCGCAACGTCAACCCGGAGTGGGTAGAAGCCGAGCTGAGCCAAAGTGGCGTGATTGCCCAGGCGTTCGTGCATGGCGAGGCCTTGCCGCGCAACCTTGCCTTGCTCTGGCCGCTGGATCCCGGCATCAGCGACGAGGCCATCGAACAGGCCGTACAGCAATGCAACGCGCGATTGCCCGATTACGCCAGGGTGCACGCCTGGCGCCGCTTGCCAGTGCCTCTGAGCACGCTTGACGAAACCCTGACTGCCAATGGCCGCCCGCGACGTGAAGCGATCCTGCAGCGTTACCACACCCTGTTGTCCGACATCTCGTTGTGAGGCTCACAATGTCCTTTTTCGACACCCTGCAAGTACAAACCGCCCAAGAGCGTCAGGCGCTGTTCGCCGTACCGGTGATCCGTGAAGCGCTGGCTGGCCAGGTCAGCCTGGACAGCTACGTTGCCTTCCTGACTCAGGCCTATTACCACGTGCGCCATACCGTACCGCTGATGATGGCCTGTGGGGCTCGATTGCCGCTGCGGCTGGAGTGGCTGCGCGGCGCGGTCTGCGAATACATTGAAGAGGAGTACGGCCACGAGCAGTGGATCCTCAACGACATCAAAGCGTGCGGCGGTGACTGGGAGGCCGTGCGCGATGGCCAGCCGGTGCAATCCATCGAGCTGATGGTCGCCTACCTGTACGACCTGATCGCCCGTGGCAACCCGGTCGGGTTGTTCGGCATGGTCAACGTGCTCGAAGGCACTAGCATCGCCCTGGCCACCCAGGCGGCGGGCGTTATCCAGAACACATTGGCACTGCCAGACCAGGCGTTCAGCTACCTCAGCTCGCACGGAGCGCTCGACCAGGAGCACATGGTGACCTACAAACAGTTGATGGATCGCCTCGACGATGCCGGAGACCAGCAGGCCGTTCTCCACGCGGCCAAGGTCGTCTACCGCTTGTATACCGAAATGTTCCAGGGCTTGCCGCGTGCCGGGCAGCAAGAGGTGCACCATGCGTTTGGCTGAGTCCGCGGTGATCCTCACCGGCGCCAGTGGGGGCATAGGCCTGGAGCTGGCTGAACAGCTCTGCGCTGCCGGTGCCCAGGTGTTGGCCGTCAGTCGGCATATGGGCAAGCTGGCTGGCCTGATGAACCGGTACCCTGATCGTCTGCGCTGGCAGGAAGCCGACCTGCGCAGCCCGTCAGGGCGCGAACATGTCATCGAGCGGGCACGCGAGATGGGGGCTGTCAATGTGCTGATCAACGCGGCTGGCGTGAATCGCTTCGCTCTGCTCGACCAGCTGGATGAGTATGCGCTGGATGAGCTATTGGACATCAACCTGAAGGCCCCCTTGCAACTGACACGCGCCTGCCTGCCGTTGCTGCGCGCTCAGCCCAAGGCGTTGGTGGTCAATGTCGGGTCGACTTATGGCTCGATCGGCTACCCCGGCTACGCCACCTACTGCGCCAGCAAGTTTGCGCTGCGTGGTTTTTCGGAGGCGCTGCGCCGCGAGTTGGCCGACACCACAGTGAACGTGCTGTATGCCGCCCCCCGGGCGACCCGCACAACGATGAACAGCAGCGCTGCGACTGCGCTCAATCAAGCGCTGAAAGTTGGCATGGACGACCCGGCGGACGTCGCCCGTGCTGTGCTCCAGGCGGTGCAATCCGAGCGCACCGAGCTTTATCTGGGGTGGCCGGAAAAGCTCTTCGTGCGTATCAACGGCATGTTGCCCGGCATGGTCGATCGCGCACTGCGCAAGCAATTGCCAGTCATTCGCCGCTATATCGGTAGCCACTCCAAGGAGTCGAACAAATGAAGCGTCTGTTCATTGCCAGCTTGCTGGCATTTGCACCCTTCACCTGGGCACTGGACCAGGCAGGCAGCCAGCGCCTGAGCGATCTGCAGCAGCGCTGGGCGCAGATTCAGTACCAAATGCCCAAGGACAAGCGTGCCGACGCCTTTGAAAAATTGGCCGGCGAAGCAACAACGTTTGTTCATCAGTATCCCGGCACACCTGAACCCCTGATCTGGGAGGGCATCATCAACAGCAGTTGGGCGGGGGCGACGGGCGGCCTCGGCGCACTGGGCAAGGTCAAGGCGGCGAAAGCCAGCCTGGAGCAGGCCATGAAGCTGGACCCCAACGCCCTGCAAGGTTCGGCCTACACCAGCCTGGGCACGCTGTATGATCAGGTGCCCGGCTGGCCTATCGGTTTCGGTGATGCCGAAATGGCCGACAAGATGCTGCGCAAAGCCCTGCAGATCAATCCCAACGGTATCGACAGCAACTATTTCTGGGCTGATCATCTGTATCGGCAAAAGCGCTACCCTGAAGCTACCGCAGCCCTGCAGAAAGCCTTGCAGGCACCGCCCCGGCCGGGGCGTGAGTTGGCTGACCAGGGCCGGCGTGCCGATATCGATGCTTTACTCAAGGCCATCAAGGACAAACAGGACTGAACATGCGGCTGTTGCTGGTTGAGGATGACATTGCACTGGGGGAAGGGATCTGCGATGGCCTGCGCCAGGAGGGGTACACCCTCGACTGGTTGCGTGACGGTGTCAGTGGCCTGCATGCGCTGCAGCACGAGACCTTCGACCTGCTGATCCTGGACCTTGGATTACCCCGTATGGATGGCATCGAGCTACTCAGGCGATTACGCGCCGGCGGCGACAGCTTGCCGGTGCTGATCCTCACCGCGCGGGATGCCCTCGATGATCGCATTGCCGGCCTGGATGCCGGTGCCGATGACTACCTGGTCAAGCCTTTCGACCTCAACGAGCTCAAGGCACGCTTGCGTGCCTTGCTGCGGCGCAGCGTCGGGCGCGCCAAGGTACTGATCGAGCATGCCGGGGTCAGCCTGGACCCGACCACCCAGCAAGTGCATTACAACGGCGTCGACGTTGTGCTCACCCCCAAGGAGTACGTGCTGTTGCATGAGTTGCTGGCACATCCCGGCAAGGTATTCACGCGTGAGCGCCTCACTCAACTGCTGTATGGCTGGGATGAAGAACCGGAGAGCAACACGCTGGAGGTGAACATCTACCACCTGCGCAAGAAGCTGTTCAACGGCCTGATTCGCACGGTGCGCGGCATTGGCTATCTGGTCGAGGTCAAGGCATGAGCTCGCTACGCCAGCGTACGCTGTGGCGCGTGATGCTCTTGCTGCTACTGGGCACCGGCCTGCTCGCGCTCTATAACTACCATGACAGCAGCCACGAAATTAACGAGGTGTATGACGCGCACCTGGCCCAGAACGCGCGTTTGCTGCAAGGCGTCATGAGCATGCCGGTACAAGAGGGCTCGCGTGAGGCGCTGTATCAGGCCTTCAACGATGCCTTGGGCAAAGCGGGGCGGCACCAGGTGGGGCACCCTTACGAAAGCAAGCTGGCATTCCAGGTCTGGGGTGAAGGCATGGCGTTGCTGGTGCATACACCCAGTGCGCCGCCCATTGACCCACCACCCACTGCTCCAGGGTTCTACGACTTTTCCAGTGGCGGTGAACAATGGCGCGGGTTCGTTTTGCCGGTGCCGGAAAAGCACTGGCTTATCTGGGTGGGTGAGCGTGATGATGTGCGCTACGACCTGATCGACCGCATCGTTCGCCACACGCTGTTCCCGTTCCTGCTTGGCAGCCTGGCGTTGGCACTGCTGGTGTGGGCTGCGATCGGCTGGGGGCTACGGCCACTGCAGAACATGGCCAATGTCATCCGCAGGCGCCATGCCGATTCGCTGGAGCCGCTGCAACTGGTACCGCTTCCCACTGAACTGGAGCCCATGCAGGCGGCCATCAATCGCTTGCTGGCGCAGATCGACGATCTGCTGCGGCGTGAGCATCGCTTCATTGCCGATGCTGCCCACGAAATGCGTACGCCTCTGGCCGTACTGCGGCTGCACGCACAGAACGCGCTGGCCGCCAGCAATGATGCCGAGCGCCAGAAAGCCCTGGGCTTTCTTGTGGGCGGGGTCGATCGGCTGACACGGGTGGTCAACCAATTGCTGACATTGGCCCGCGTCGAGCCAAGACTGGGGCAGCGAGCCAGCACCCGGATCGACCTGGCCGAGGTCGTCACCGAAACCCTGGCTGAACTCACCCCATGGATACTGGACCGAGGCCTGGAGCCTTCGCTGGACATCGACGAAGGGGACCACCACCTGCAGATCGACGCCGGCGCGCTGGGCATTGCGCTACAGAACCTGGTGTCCAACGCGGTAGAACACTCACCGCCTGGGGGGCGCATCGCCGTGTCACTGCGGCGTCTGGACAGCAGCATAGAACTGGTCGTCGAGGATGAAGGGACGGGTATCGATGAGGAGAGCCTGTCCCGTGTATTCGAGCGCTTTTACAGCCGAAATAGCCCAAATGGTGCTGGCCTCGGGCTGTCCATCGTAGCGACCATCATCGACCGTATGGGGGGGCAGGTACGCCTTGAAAACAGAGCGGGTAGCGGGCTGGCCGCTACCTTGTCGTTTCCACTGTCTTGAATCACCTTTGCTTCAGATGGATCGCTGATTGACCCGCTTAGACAGCTGCTCGGCGCTTTCCTTGCGCTCTGAATAGCGATCGACCAGGAATGCCTGGCGGTCGCGCAGCAGCACGGTAAACTTCACTAGCTCCTCCATGACGTCAACCACGCGGTCGTAGTACGGCGATGGCTTCATCCGCCCGGCGTCGTCGAACTCCAGATAAGCCTTGGGTACCGAAGACTGGTTCGGGATGGTGAACATCCGCATCCAGCGGCCCAGCACGCGCAACTGGTTGACCACGTTGAACGACTGCGAGCCGCCGCACACCTGCATCACGGCCAGGGTCTTGCCTTGGGTGGGGCGCAATGCCCCCAGCGCCAACGGAATCCAGTCGATCTGTGCCTTGAACACCGCCGACATCGCCCCATGGCGCTCCGGCGAGCACCACACCTGGCCTTCTGACCACTGCACCAGTTCACGCAGCTCCTGCACCTTGGGATGCTCCACGGGTACATCGTCAGGCAGCGGCAGACCCGACGGGTCGAAGGTGCGGGTTTCGGCACCGAAGTGCTCCAGTAGGCGTGCGGCTTCTTCTACCAGCAAGCGACTGAAGGCGCGTTCTCGGGTAGACCCATACAGCAGCAGGATGCGTGGTTTGTGTTCGCTGGTCGGGGTTGCCGAAGGCGGCAGGTCGAACAGCGTGAGGTCGAGGTTAGGCAGTTGCTCGGACATGTTTTCTTCCTGTTCAAAGCGAGCCGATGCGATCCAGCGCGTGCTTGAGCTGCTCGCGGTCGAGGTGATCGAACGGCAGCGCGAAGAAGGCCTGGCAGCGAGACTCGATGCGGGCCAGTGTGGCGCGGAACGCCGCATCGACCGAAGCTTCGTCACCCACGACATCGGACGGGTCTTCCAGCCCCCAATGCGACTTCAGCGCAGGGCCGAAATACACCGGGCAGGCTTCGCCCGCGGCCTTGTCGCAGACGGTGATGACGATGTCGGGTGGGTTGCCCTCGAACGCATCGTTGCCTTTGCTGCTCAAGCCCTGGGTCGAGATATTGGCCTGCTGCAACGTGCTCAGGCTGCGTGGCAGCACCTGGCCCTTGGGGAAACTGCCAGCGCTGACTGCCTCGAAACCGGGCGGTGCCAGGTGGTTGAACATTGCTTCGGAAAGGATGCTGCGGCAGCTGTTGGCCGTGCACATGAACAGGACTCGCATGGAGGGCTCCTCCGCTGGGGGGCGAACGTCAGAGGCTCAGGCGCAGTGCCAGAGCAGAAAGGGTGATCAGCAAAACCGGTACGGTGAGCAGCAGGCCGACCTTGAAGTAGTAACCCCAGGTGATGCGCATGCCTTTACGCGCCAGCACATGCAGCCAAAGCAGTGTGGCGAGGCTGCCAATCGGGGTGATCTTCGGGCCGAGGTCGCAGCCAATGACGTTGGCGTAGATCATCGCCTCACGTACCACGCCCTCTGCGCCGCTGGCCTGGATCGACAAGGCGCCGATCAGCACGCTGGGCATGTTGTTCATGACTGAGGACAGCAGCGCGGAGATCAACCCGGTGCCAATGGCCGCGCTCCACAGGCCCTGCTCGGCAAGCCTGTCCAGCAGGTGGGTGAGCATGTCCGTGAGGCCGGCGTTCTTCAGGCCGTACACCACCAGATACATGCCCAGAGAAAAAATCACCACCTGCCACGGCGCTTCCCGCAGCACGCGACGGGTTGAGATGCGGTGACCGCGAGCGGCCACGGCAAAGAGGATTGCGGCACAGACGGCGGCCACCGCACTGATCGGGATGCCCAGAGGTTCCAGTACGAACAGGCCTGCAAGCAACACCAGCAGCACCCACCAACCGACTTTGAAGGTAGCGTGGTCATGAATTGCCTCGCTCGGCGCCTTCAGCGCATCGAGCGCGTACTGCTTGGGGATATCACGACGGAAGTACAGAAACAGCACCAGCAGGGTGGCCGCCACGCTGGCGATATTCACCGGCACCATCACCGATGCGTATTCGGCGAAGCCCAGGCCGAAGTAGTCGGCCGAGACGATATTGACCAGGTTGGAGACCACCAGCGGCAGGCTGGCCGTGTCGGCAATGAAGCCTGCGGCCATGACAAAGGCCAGTGTCGCTGCAGGTGAGAAGCGCAGCGCGAGCAGCATCGACATGACGATGGGGGTGAGGATCAGCGCCGCACCGTCGTTGGCGAACAGCGCCGATACAGCGGCGCCGAGCAGTACGCAGAAGGCGAACAGGCGGTAGCCGCTGCCGTTTGCCCAACGCGCCACATGCAATGCGGCCCATTCGAAGAAACCTGCCTCGTCCAGCAGCAAGCTGATGATGATGACCGCGATGAACGTGGCGGTGGCGTTCCAGACAATGGCCCATACGGCAGGGATGTCATGCAGCGAAACGGCGCCTGTAGCCAGGGCGATGATGGCGCCTAGCGCAGCGCTCCAGCCAACACCGAGCCCCTTGGGCTGCCAGATGACCAGTATGAGGGTGAAGACGAAGACAGCAATGGCGGGCAGCATGAAAATCTCGCTTGGTGATGATCAGCAGCAGACGGAATCACGCACGGGGCGACCGTCCATGTTCTTCAGCCGAAGGGCATTGTCAGCCAGCCATTGCGAATTGGCGTGCAAGGTGACCTGAAGCATTTCGTGAACCCAGCAAGGCAGTTCCGGATTCAGGCGGTAATACACCCATTGGCCCTGACGGCGGTCCAGCAGCATGCCATTGCTGCGCAGTTGTGCCAGATGGCGACTGATCTTGGGTTGGCTGTCGTCCAGCGCGCACATCAGTTCGCAGACGCACAGTTCGCCCAGGCTGGCGATAAGCAGCGTGGCGCGAGCGCGGGTTTCGTCAGAGAGGCTCTTGAAGACATCGGGCGGTGTGATCATGGGGTTGCCTGTACATACGGAAAGCCGAATATACGTATTTCCATATGTTCGAGCAAGCATTCCTGGGCTTGTGCGCTTGCAGCTCACCATGGCCACGCCCTTCGGTCGACAAAAGCAGGGTTCTGGCAGGCTTCAGACGCTGATGGCACTGCAGGGTGTATAGTGCTTGCCCGGGTGACTGTCGTTCAGTGGCTCATAACCGAGAGGCCAACATGTCCCAGACGTACCCCAGCGCGGCCCAAAAAGCCCATGTGCGCATCTGCGAGCAGGTCGAGGCCTTCCTTCAGCATGGCGGCCGCATTCAGCAGGTAGCGATCGGTGTCACCGGCTATGCTGAAGGTGTTTCCAGGGCGCAGTGGAAAAAAGGGCGCACTGCAAAGCCTTGAGGATGTCGGCAGTGCGCCTTTGTGGTGCTCGGCGTCCCAAACATTGACCCATGGCGCCAGGCCGGTCGCACCCGAACCGGCCTGGCGCTTTTGATTCAAGCGGCCCGTTGCTCACCCTTAAGCAGTTTTTTCTGCGCTTGCATGGCGAGCCCCAGCTCGTCCAGTTGGTCTTTCCCCAGCAGCTTTTTCGCAGTGGGGAAGAGCGCTTCTTCCTCTTCCTCAATGTGATGCTCAAGCAGCTCCTTCATCACCTTGACCCGACCGGCGAACTCAAGGGTGCCTGTTTGCGTATGCAGCAGATCAGGGAGCACCAGGGCGTCGACAGTCCGGTGTTCTTCCTTGGCTTCGTAATACATCTTGGCCTCCTCTTTACCACCGGCTTGCTTGATCGCCGGGTAGAGGATGTCCTCCTCCAGAGCAGTGTGGATCTGCAGTTCCTGCCCAATGCGCTGCAGCAGTTCGGCGCGCTTCTTCACGGCACGTTCTGTGGTCGCGCAGAGCTCTTCCAGCAGTTTCTTGACCAACTTATGGTCTTGAATCAGCAAATCGATAGCATTCATGGTGTCACCTCGTCGCGGGCGAATGAACAATGGCTTGCATGGAATTGAGTGACAGTGGGCGGCAGGGTTCAACGTCGATGATGGCTGGCAAAGCGCGCTTCGAGGTCACGGTGCGATTACGCGCTGCCAGAAGCCCAAAGGCCCGCGTATGCAGGCCTCGGCAGCACATTCAAAGGATAGGTTTGCCCCCCGTCACGGCGTACCGCGAACCCGAGATGTAGCTGGCTTCATCGGACCCCAGCAAGACATAGATTGGCGCCACCTCCACAGGTTGACCCGGCCGCCCCATCGGGTAACCGGAACCGAAGTTCCTCACCGCCTCATCAGGCATGGTGGCCGGGATCAGCGGGGTCCAGATCGGGCCGGGTGCGACGCTGTTGACGCGAATGCCCTGCTTGCCCAGCAATTGCGCAAGGCCTGCAGTGAAATTGGCAATGGCACCTTTGGTCGCGGCATAGGCCAACAGGCTGGGTGACGGGTCGTCCGAGTTGACCGAGCTGGTGTTGATGATCGAACCGCCTTTTGGCATCGAGGGCAAAGCGCGCTGGCAAATGCGGAAAATGGCGGTGATGTTGGTATCGAAGGTCTTCAGCCATTCATCGTCGTCAATGTCTTCCAGGCTTTCATGGGCCATCTGGAACGCGGCGTTGTTGACCAGGATATCGATGCGACCAAACTGCGCCACGGTCTTGTCGACGATGTCATGGCAGTGCTGTTTCTGTGCCAGGTCGCCGGGTAGCAGCAGGCACTGGCGGCCAGCCGCTTTGACCCAGCGCGCGGTTTCCTGCGCATCGTCGTGTTCATTCAGATAGGCAATGGCAACGTCAGCGCCTTCTCGGGCATAGGCAATGGCCACCGCACGCCCGATGCCGCTGTCAGCACCGGTTATCAAGGCGATCTTGCCTGCGAGGCGATTGTTGCCGGTGTAGCTCTGCTCACCGCAGTCCGGATAAGGATCCATCTCGCGCTGGGAACCGGGAACGCTTTGCGGTTGGGAAGGGAATGGCGGGGTAGGGTAGTCGCTCATGCTGGAAGCTCCTGCAGGTTTGGAACGCTCATTCCCATTCGAAAGGCGCGCCAGGCCAGTGTTGAAGTGGATCTTCGTGCTGAGCGACGAGCGGTTGATGCACCCATTTCCAGTGAATTTTTACCCACCGCACGGCTCTACCGCTGACGGGGCTTGCTGGCATGGGTGAGGCCCACGTTATCAAGGAGTCTGCGGTGCCTCGAATCATCACGCCTTCCACGCCGGAACATGAGATCGATCAGACGAACGAGAGGATGTTCGGTACGCCCAAGGAGAGGCTGGATTTCTATCGACGCGAAATTCAGTATGAGACCACCATCCTGGCCAACCGTACCGACGCTTATCTTGCGGCCCAGTCGTTCCTGGTGATCGCCTACGTGTCATCGATGGGTAACCTGAACCAAAGCTGGGGCGAAATGTTCACCCTGATGGTCCCGGCTTTTCTCGCACTGCTCGGCGTGCTCAGTACACTGAATGCCTGGCCTGGCATCCGCGCGGCCTTCCGGATTATCGAGCACTGGCAGATGAAGCAGAGCCACTTGCTGCGCAGCGAACCGCTGATGGGGCTGGCCTATGACGAGTCGCCGCTGTTCTGCGAGGCCGAAACCTCTCAGGCGGGGCACCGCAAATCGCTGCTGTTTTCCTTGCGCACGCCCTGGATTTTCCTCTGCTTCTGGGTGTTGCTGGGCAGCTATTCGGTTTTCATCCAGCTGGCCTGATCAGTGCGTGCTGGTCGGCATCATGGGCGACCAGCACGCGCTGAGCAGTAGCAGGGTCAGTCTGCCAGTGCCTTGATCAACTGCTCATTGAAGGCGGGGATATCGTCCGGCTGGCGGCTGGTGATGAGGTTGCCATCGACCACCACTTGTTCATCCACCCACGTACCGCCCGCATTGCGAATATCATCTTGCAAGGTCTTGTAGCTGGTCATTCGCTTGCCTTTGGCCAACCCGCTCGATATCAGCAGCCACGCGCCGTGGCAGATAACCGCCAGTGGCCTGCCAGCCGCATCATGGCTTTTTAGCAGTTTCTGCGCACCGGGGATCAAGCGAATCGTGTCGGAGTTCTGCACACCGCCGGGCAGCACCAAGGCGTCGTAGAGGTCAAGCTGCGCACTGTCGAAAGTCGCATCCACGCTGAACGCGTCGGCGGGTTTGTCATGGTTCCAGCCACGTACCGTGCCTTCTTTCTCGCTCAGGATATCGACCACCGCGCCGCTGTTTTCCAAGGCTTCACGCGGGCCGGTCAGTTCCACCTGTTCAAAGCCATCGGTGACCAGAAAGGCCACGCGCTTGCCGTTCAATTGTGCACTCATCATTTTCTCCTCGTGCTGATAGGCCTTTCATAAGGGCCTGCAAACAGCGAGCAAAGTTCCTGCTCGATGCCTGGCGGTATGGGGAGAACCTGCTAACGGTTGCGCACGGTATCCAATGCAGGCGACCAGACCGTATGACCGCAACGTGAACACGCCAGGGTGTCATGAGGCTCATGGTAGGCCGGGAAACCACAGCTCACGCAGCAATGCAACCCGGCGCCGGGCGGGGATGTGTACTCCGGGCGATGCTCGACCGGCAGCACTGACAGGCCTGGGCGTGTGTCTTGCTGATCGTAGAAATACAAACTGAGATCGCCATCGGTTTCCAGAAGGCCCAGTCGAACCTGGCCCAGGTGCTCGACACCTTGCTGGCGTAGCTCCATGAACAGCTCATTCGGTGAAATGTTCATGTGACGCAGCGAATGGATTTCGTACATGCCCTCTTTCACTACCGTGACTGGCAGCCCGTCGATCCAGGCCTCGCAGGTTCTGTTTCGCCTCATGAGGTAGACCGTTCCTCGGTAAAGCATGAACAGGGTGAGGAAAACCAAGGCCACCGGCAGCAGCGGTACATCTTCATAAAAGGTTACATCGCCGGCCGCTGAGCCCAGGGTGAGAATGACCACGAGCTCGAACCGGGACAGCTGTCTGATCCCGCGCCGGCCACTGAATTTCAGAAAGAAGAACACGGCCAGGAAGGCCGCTGAAACACGCACAGCGACCTCCAGCAGAAAGGTAAAGGGAAAGTCGCCTATCAGCATCCGCTGCAGATCAAACGAAACCATTCGTTCCACCCTTCCTTCTGCCGTTGTCAGATAAAGGGTTGACCGTTCTCGCTCAGGGCTGGTTCATCGACTTGGCCTGCAACTCTCCGCGCGCGTCACCAGGGAATCGGCGTGCCGTCCCACGCCCAGAACGTTCCGCTCTGCGCCGGGCCGTGACGGCTCACAAGCGCCAGGATGCAGGTGGCGGCAAACGCGGGCGAGAACAGTTTGCCTGGCGGCACATTGCCCTGAAAGGGTCGGGAAAGCTGGGTGTCGGTGGTGCCGGGATGCAATGCAAGTACCGTCGACGCGGGGTTCAGTCGCTTCAGCTCGATGCTTGCAGTGCGCAGAAGCTGATTGAGCGCGGCTTTGCTGGCACGGTAGCTATACCACCCACCCAGGTGATTGTCGCCGATCGACCCAACCCGCGCCGACAAGGCGACGAAGGCCATCGGTTGCCGACGCAGCAGCGGCAGCAAATGCTTGAGCAGCAGAACAGGGGCGAAACAGTTGGTTGTGAAAGTGCTCAGCAACCCCGCCATGTCTAGCTGGGTCAGTGCTTTTTCAGCCCGCGCCGGGCCTTCTTGCAGCACGCCAAGCGTACTGAAGACCAGGTTCAGTTGGTCGCAGCAGGCGCCCACCTGCGCGGCCAGTGTTTGCAGTGCCTGCTCGGATCGGGCGTCGCAGTCGAGGCGAACCAACCGTCGCGCGTGCTCTTTGAACAAGGTCTCCAGCGCAGGGCTGGTGGTGGCGCGTCGCGAAACGGCGAACACCAGCCCGATGTCATCGCGCGCCAGCAACTGCGTGCACAATGCCAGGCCAATCCCTTGGCTGGCCCCGCAGACCAGCACGTTGGCGGGTGTGTGAAGGTCGTTGATCAGGCTCATCGGCGTGTCCTCTTGGCTGGGCGCTGGCGCTTCGTCCTGTGATGCCTGCCAACGTTCTTGCACATGGCAGGGGCGAGCTCACAGCAGGATATAGTCGCTGTACTGCCGTAAGCCGTCATGGGGCCCTTCGATCAAGTGCACGTAACGGTCGTTCACCCGGTCGATCGGCAGGCAATCGTCGACGTCCAGTACCGCGTCGGTATGCGGCTTGAGCCAGTCTGCCTGCAGGCGCTGCTTGCCCAGTTGCCTGGCCTCGGCCTTGTCCTTGGCCACCACCAGCAGGTAGCGGTGTGCCTCGCCAAACACCCCGGGCTCGTAGCCGCCAAGGTTGATGAAAAACAATTTGGGATCGTGTGGGCCAGGCGCAACCTGACTGAAAGCGATGCGGTAGCGATCGATACCGTCGATTTCCATCCATGCGTCGATGTGCAGGCCCGTTCGGCTCCCGAACCAGGTTTGGCGCAGATGGGGGTAGGCCTGTTCAAGTGAGTCCGCTTGCGCGAACAACACGTCGTGGACCTCGATATTGGCCCGTGGGTGGCGTCCACCGAGCATGACGACGTACAGCATGAGCAATTCCTTCTATCTCGACTTTCATGGGTGTTCGATAACGGGGGCGAGTCTTACAGAAATGTGCATGCTGGGCATCAAAATCTGTACATAGCTCGTCATATATGTGTACAAGCGTCTATAATTGTATAGTATTTAACACAGTGCTCGAGGTCAGAATGGTGCACCCTGCACGTTGGACCTGCCTTTGCCTGCTGCTAGCCGCCATGTCGTCGGCGGCAGACTGGCGAGCGGAGCTGCCTGCGGCGCAACGGCTGGGCGCCGGTGATTTCACCTGGTTTGGCCTGCGGCTGTATACCGCCCGGTTATGGGCAGTTGGCCCGGTTCAGGACTGGAACCAACCGTTCGCCCTTGAGCTGCTCTATCACCGTTCATTGTCCAGGGACACGCTGGTCAAGGCCAGCCTTGAGGAAATGCAACGCCTGGGTGGCGGCAGCATGACGGCACAGCAACGCGCGGCATGGACCAGGGCGATTGAGCAGGCATTCGTGGACGTGAGCCCTGGCATGCGCATCACGGGCTTGTACCTGCCGGGGCAGGGTTGCCGCTTTTACGTCGACGGCAAACTGAGCCACGCGATCGACGATCCGGTGTTCGCCCGGGCCTTCTTCGCCATCTGGCTTGACCCGCGGGCCAGAGACCCCCAATTGCGTCAGCGGCTGCTTGGGCTGGCTGGCGATGACCGAGGAGCCTGAACATGTACAAAGCGCTGTTGCTGGCTGCCTGCCTGCTTCTGGGCAGTTGTGGCAATGTCGGTATCGAGCACTATGCCCAGGAGCAGCCGAAGCTGGACCTGGCGGCGTTCTTCTCGCGCCCGGTTCAGGCGTGGGGGATGTTCCAGAAGCGTTCCGGTGAGGTGGTCAAGCGCTTCCATGTGCGCATCGACAGCCGCCGCGAGGGTGAACGGCTGATCCTTGACGAGCATTTTCTCTATAGCGATGGCACACGCCAGCAGCGTACCTGGACGCTGGTGCCGGACGGCCCCGGGCGCTGGCGGGGAACCGCGGGGGACGTGATTGGCGAGGCGCGTGGCGAAGTGGCGGGCAACGCGCTGCGATGGCGTTACCAACTGGATCTGCCGGTCGACGGGCGGCACTGGCAGGTAGACCTGGACGACTGGATGTACCTCATGGATGACGACACCCTGATCAACCGCTCGAGCATGAGCAAACTGGGCGTGGAGATTGGCCAGATCACCTTGTTCTTCCGCCGCCTGCCAGAGGGCACACCATGAACCTGATCGCGCTGACCCAGCTGGTTTCGACCGGCGAAGCCAAGGAACTTGAACTGCTGTCGCTGGAGGGGGGCTTCTACCTCCTGCGCGCCCTGACCGACGCCGGCCCTGTGACATTGAGCGATGCCCAGGGGCAGCCCGTGCGCGTGCGCTCCACGACCGAACTGCGGCAGTTGCTGGCCGATCTGCCGCCGGTGCCATGCATGCTGGTGCAGCAGGTGGTGCACGATGAGATGTGCGGACAACGCGACGGCCCCATCGCACCGCTGCGCGTACCGGTAACGCTCACCAGCCAGTGGTAGCCCGGACGATGCGCCTGGGCCTGGTGCTGGGTGACCAACTGTCGTTCGACCTGGCAAGTCTGGCGTCCCTTGACCCTGCTCGCGATGCGGTCCTGATGGCGGAAGTGGAGGGGGAGGCCCGATACGTACCGCATCATCCGCTGAAGATCATTCTCATCTTCAGCGCCATGCGGCATTTTGCCCAGGCCCTGCGTGAACGGGGTTGGCAGGTGCACTATGTCGAGCTGGATGCCGAGGGTAACAGCGGCAGCATCGTGGGTGAGTTGCGTCGATGGCAACAAGCCTTGGGCGTCACCCACATTCACTTGACCGAGTGCGGTGAGTGGCGCCTGGAGCAGGCCTTGCGTGATGCCGCACTGCCGCTTGTGTGGTTTCGCGACACGCGTTTTCTATGCTCCCGTGAAGCCTTCGGGCGCTGGGCTACAGAACGTCGCCAGCTGCGTATGGAGCACTTCTACCGTGGCATGCGCAAGCGAACCGGCCTGCTCATGGAGCCTGACGGCAGCCCGGCAGGTGGCGCCTGGAATTTCGATGGCGACAATCGCAAGCCATTGCCACGGCAGCTGCGTGGCCCGTTCGCTGCGCATTTTGCGCAGGACGACATCACGGCAGCGGTGGTAGCCTTGGTGCGTCAGCGCTTCAGCGACCACTACGGGGGCGTCGACGGTTTCGACTACCCCGTGACCCACGCCGAGGCACAACAGCTGTGGCAGCATTTTCTGGATTTCGGCCTGGCGGCTTTCGGTGACTACCAGGACGCGATGGCCGAAGGCGAGCCGTACCTGTTCCATGCGCGCATCAGTGCGGCGCTCAACATCGGCCTTCTGGATGTGCGTCGTTTGTGCGACGACGTCGACAAAGCCTGGCGCGAGGGGCGGGTGCCGCTCAATGCAGCCGAAGGCTTCATTCGCCAGCTGATCGGCTGGCGTGAGTATGTGCGTGGCATCTATTGGCAGCGCATGCCGGCGTATGCCGGGCTCAATCACCTGAACAACGACCGGGCGCTGCCAGAGTTCTACTGGACCGGGCGCACTCGCATGCGCTGCATGGCCCAAGCCATCGGGCAGACCCTGCGGTTGGGCTACGCTCACCATATCCAGCGGTTGATGGTTACCGGCAACTTCGCCTTGCTGGCCGGTATTGTGCCAACCGCGATTTGTGAGTGGTACCTGGCGGTCTACATGGATGCCTTCGAGTGGGTCGAACTGCCCAACACGCTTGGCATGGTGATGCACGCCGATGGCGGCTACCTAGGGTCCAAGCCGTACTGCGCCAGTGGTCGTTATATCCAGCGCATGTCCGATCATTGCAAGGCTTGCAGTTACAGGGTCGACCAGGTGACCGAAGAAGATGCCTGCCCGTTCAATGCCTTGTATTGGCATTTTCTCATTCGTCATCGCCCCCAGCTCTCGGCTAACCCGCGCCTGGCCCTGGTCTATCGTAGCCTCGATGGCATGCCCGCTGGCCGTCGCGATGCCGTGTGGCAACGTGGCCAGTCATTGCTGGCTCGGCTCGATGCGGGGCAGGCGTTATGAAAAAGAGCCTTCTGCCCAGCAAGGTTTGCGTGGTGTGTGGCCGGCCGTTCACCTGGCGCAAGCGCTGGGCACGCTGTTGGGAGCAGGTGCGTTACTGCTCCGAGCGATGTCGCCGGTCAGCGCCGCGCCGCGATGCGCGCCAGCAGGGGCAGGGCCAACGCCCAAATCGGCATCAGTAGCAGGCCGGTTTCCAGCGCGCCCAATGGCAAGGCGACATCTGCCAGCCTGGCGCCGCCTACATAGGCCAGAGGGCCGCCAATCGCCCCCAGCAGTGCACCGCTTCGCCAGTGCCTGCCGGCCCATGCCAGGCTGTGACGCATCCCGCTGGCCAGCACCAACCACAGCAGCGCTAGCCACAACGGCAGGGGCCTGGCGTCGAAACTGAACACACCCAGTGCTCCCAGCGCGCTGTCGAGCACGCAGCCGATAAAGGTGACGCGCAACAGTGCCTTGAGCTCGGCATTGATGTCCGGGCACAGGCGCAGGTGTACAGCCACGCCCGGAATCACCAGCAGCAACAGCAAGGGCTGCTCGGCGCCCAGCACGCAGATCCACCAGCCGGCTTGCAGCCAGAGGGCATTGCCGATCAGCCAGCGGCTGGGCATCAGGCACCGCCAGGCAAGGGCGCGCGGCGTGCCTGGGGCGCTGCCCAGAGTAGGTGTGCTACGCCAATGGCGCGCTCCTCGAAACCGCCTTGGCAGTAGCAAAGGTAAAACTCCCACAGGCGCTGGAACATGTCGTCGTAGCCAAGGTCCGTCAGCGCGGTGCGAGCCTGACGCAGGTTTTCGCGCCAGTGCCGCAGGGTGTGGGCATAGTCCTGACCGAAATCCTCCATGTGCACAAGGTTGAGGCCAGTGTGCCGGCTGGCGGTGTCGAGCAACACGCTCAGCGAAGGCAGGGCGCCACCGGGGAAGATGTAGCGCTGGATAAAGTCGACCGAGCGCTGCGCCTGGGCATAGCGCTGGTCGCGGATGGTGATCGCCTGCAATAGCATCAGGCCTTCAGGCTTGAGCAGCGAAGCACACTGGCGGAAATACACCGGCAGGTAGCGATGACCGACCGCTTCGATCATCTCGATCGAAACCAGTTTGTCGAACGTGCCTTGAAGGTCGCGGTAGTCTTCGCGGAGCACTTGCACGCGCTGCCCCAGCCCCAAGGCCTTGACGCGCTCCAGGGTATGGCTGTACTGCGCCTCGGAGAGGGTCGTGGTGGTCACCCTGCAGCCGTAGCGGGTGGCTGCATGGATAGCGAGGCTGCCCCAGCCGCTGCCAATTTCCAGCAGGTGATCGTCAGGGCTCAGTTCGAGCTTCTGGCAGATGCGCTCCAGCTTGTGCAGCTGGGCCTGCTCCAGTGTTTGCTCAGGGTGTTCGAATTGCGCAGCCGAATACATCATGGTGGGGTCCAGCAGCCGCTCGAACAGGGCATTGCCCAGGTCGTAGTGGGCCAGAATGTTGCGCCGGGCTCCACGCTTGTCGTTGCGGTTAAGCCGGTGCAGCAGGCGCAGGGCAGGGCGGCCCAGGCGGGCCAGGCCGCCCTCGAGCGCGTCGAGCACTTCGAGGTTGGCGACGAACAGGCGGGTCACCAGCGCCAGGTCGGGGCTGCGCCAATAGCCGTGAATGTAGGCTTCGCCAGCACCGATCGAGCCATTGCCGGCGATCAGGCTCCAGGTGGCGTCATCGAGGATCTCCACCTCGGCCTGCAACGGGCTGTCGGCATCACCGAAACTCCACTGCTGCCCGTGGCTGAGCAGGCGCAGGTGGCCGTGACGCAGCTTGCTCAACTGGGCGAGCACGGCGCTTCGTGCCAGCCCGCCGAGCAGTGGCGCAAGGCCTGCGAACTTGCTAACGCTCAGGGTGGGATTTGACATCATCAAGGTCCTCGCAAGGTTGGCCGAGTGCCAGGTCACGCTGGCAGGTGGTGTGGTCATGCACGGGGGTGCGTTTGAGTAACAGGCGCAGCGCTTGCCAGTAGATGGCCGAGACAGTGCGCAGGCTCATCCATGGGAAGTTCAGGACATACCGACGTAGCGCTGCTCCGTCCAGTGGCGTGCGGCGCAGGGCGAGATCGGCCTCGAACACCTTTGTGCCGCCTTGCCAGTTCTGCATCTGAATGCGTACATGGTCCGTGTCCAGGAAAAAGCGCAGGCGATAGTCCATGTCCAACGGCATGAACGGCGACACATGGAAGGCCTTGCCGACGCTGAAGGGGCTGGCAAGGTTGCCTTGCACCGGTAGCACGTAATGAAAGCGTTCACGCCAGGGTGTGTTGCGCACTTCCATCAGGATCGCACTCAGGCGCCCGTCGCGGTCATGGCAGAAATAGAAACTCACCGGGTTGAACGACAGCCCCCAGCACCTCAGTTGCGTGAGCAGCTGTACACGGCCTTCGGGCAGGTGCCCCGTCGCCTGCCCGACCAGCAAGCGTGCAGCCTGGGCCAGCGATTCGCCTTGGCGGGTCAGGGCGGGCAGGTAGTCGGTCTCGCGCCAGCACAACGGCGCCAGGCGCCAGTGTCCCAGCAAGCGTGACAGGCCCATCAGCCAGGATTGTTCGTCCAGGTCCAGGTAGAACATGCCGATCCGGTAGCGGAACGCGTGGACCCGCGGCGTCAGCCGTCGGTGGCTGATCCAGCCCATGCAGAGGCTGCTGTTCACAGGTGCTCTCCGAAGTGCGCGGCCACCTTCAGTGCGCTGACCACCCCGTCTTCATGAAAGCCATTGCCCCAGTAGGCGCCGCAGAAGTAACTGTGCTGTTGCCCTTGCAGTTGTCCTTGGCATGCCTGGGCAGCCGACGCTGCAACGCTGTACTGGGGATGGGCGTACTGGAAGCGGGCGATGACCTGCGCCGGGTCTATCAGTGCGGTCTGGTTGAGGCTCACACAGAAGGTTGTCGGGGCCTGGATACCCTGCAGAATGTTCATGTTGTAGGTCAGCGCGGCGGGAGCCCGCTCAGGGCCGCCCAGGCGGTAGTTCCAACTGGCCCAGGCGCGCTGGCGGCGTGGCAGCAGGCGGGTATCGGTGTGCAGCACCACGTCGTTGCTGGCGTAATCGATGGCGCTGAGTACGGCGCGCTCCTGGTTGCTGGGGCTTTCCAGCAGCGCCAGGGCCTGATCACTGTGACAAGCGAACACCACATTGTCGAAGCGTTCGGTGCCGGCCGCGCTCACGAGGGTCACGCCACCTTCGTCGCGGCTGACCCGGTAAACCTTGCAGTTGAGGCGGATGCGCTCAGCGAACGGCCGGCACAGCGGTGCGACATAGCTGCGCGAGCCGCCTTTGATCACCCGCCACTGTGGACGTTGGTTGACCGACAGCAAGCCGTGGTTGCGGCAGAAGCGCACAAAGAACTCAAGCGGGAAGTGGAGCATGTCTGCGCGAGACATCGACCAGATCGCCGACCCCATCGGCACGATGTAATGATCGATGAAGCGTTGCCCATAGCGGTTCGCTTGAAGGTAGTCGCCCAGCGTGGTGCTGGCATCGATACGCTGGTTGTCCAGGTCGGCCAGTGCCTGACGGTTGAAACGCAGAATGTCCCGGATCATCCCCCAGAACCCTGGGGACACCAGGTTGCTGCGTTGGGCGAACAGGGTGTTCAGGTCGTGGCCGTTATATTCAAGGCCCGTCATCGGGTCATGCACGGAAAAACTCATCTCGGTCGGCTGTGAAGGGACCTTGAGCTGGTCGAGCAAGCGGATGAAGTTCGGGTACGTCCAGTCGTTGAAGACGATGAAACCGGTATCTATCGCATGCTGCTGGCCTTTCCAGACCACATCAAGGGTGTGGGTGTGGCCCCCGACCCATTGCTCGGCCTCGAAAACCGTGACTTCGTGCTTGCGTGACAGCAAATGGGCGCAGGTCAGCCCCGCGATGCCACTGCCGATGATTGCTATACGCATGGATCATCATTCCTGTTCATGACGGGCGAGGCGTTGGCCCAGCGCCAGGCGCAGGCGCGCGGGCAGCGCCCCGAGCAGGCGCAACACCCAGGTGAAAAGACCGGGGAAGTTGATTTCCAGGGGGCGGCGGGGCAGGCGCGTGGCGATATGCCGGGCGGCACGCTGTGCAGACCACAGCTGTGGCATGGGGAAATCGTTGCGACGGGTCAGTGGCGTGTCCACGAAGCCTGGGCTCACCAGGGTGACCGCGATGCCCTCGCGGGCCAGGTCGATTCGCTGTGACTCCACCAGATAGCGCACCGCGGCCTTGGACGCGCCATAGGCGCCGGCGCGGGGTAAGGCCAGCCAGGTTACCGAACTGCCCATCACCACCAGGTGGGGGCGCTGGCCTGCGCGCAGCAAGGGCAGTGCTGCCGCCAGGCAGTAGCTGACGCCCAGCAGGTTGGTGCGCATGACGCGCTCGACCAACGCCGGATCGAAATGCCCAGGCTCCAGGTATTCGCAGGTGCCGGCATTGAGAATGGCCATGTCCAGGCCCCCCCAGGCCTGCTCGATTTGCGCAGCGATGCCGGCGACCTGCTCCGGGTTGTCAAGATCGCCAATGGCCAGCAATGCCTGCCCGGGAAACCGTTCGGCCAGGGGTGCAAGGCGGTCGACGTTGCGCCCGCCCAAGGCGACCTGGTGGCCTTGCTCCAGGAGGATTTGTGCGAGCGCGGCACCGATACCGCTGCTGGCGCCGGTCAGCCAACAGCGGCTCATGCCAGCCTGCCTTTGAGCCAGCGGATCGCAGTGCCCATGACAGGAAGGTGCTCATAAAGCAGGGCACCGGCGTCGAAATAGTCCTGGTGAAAATGCACACGGTCGCGCCAATGCAGGCAGCTGCAGCCTTGCAACGTGATCGGCTGCCCACCGGCCAGGCGTGGGTGGCAAAACTGCAGTGTCCAACGCAGGTACCCCTGCCCGGGCTTTACCTCGTCGGCGCTGGTGAAGGCGTAGCGGATATCGGTGGCGTTGGCGTACAACTGCTCGAAGTAGGCACGCAGGGCCTGCAGCCCCTGTATCTGGTGCAGGGGATCACGAAAGGTGACATCGTCGCTGTACAGTTTATCCAGCGTGTCGAGGCTCGCCCCATCAAGGCGGGCGAAGCGTTCGGCGAATTGCTGTAGGTACGCTGACATACTGGGCTCCAGGCAATCCTGTACAACATTGAATTGTTGTACAGGTATAACTGAAGCCTAAGCTTTTATCTATACAAGTCAACGTCCTTGTATAGGTTTTTTGTCAGCGCTTGGCTTGGCCCTGCTGCCGGCGCAGTTCTGCCACTTCAGCCTCCAGCTCGCGAACCCTTTCCTCGGCGAATATTTGCGCTGTGACATCGCGCTGGATGCCAATGTAGTAGGTCAACTGGTCCGCCTCGTTGTGCACGGGTGTGATGGACAACTCGTTCCAGAACAGGCTGCCGTCCTTGCGGTAGTTGCGCAGCACCTGGCAGCAAGGGCGGCCTTCGCGGATCGCCTCGCGGATAATTGCGATGCCCGGCTGGTCGTGATCCTCGCCCTGAAGAAAACGGCAGTCCTGATAGAGGATATCGTCGGCGCAGTAGCCGGTCAGGCGCTCGAAGGCCGGGTTGACGTAGATAAGGATGCTCTCATTGCCTTCCTGCTCGGCGACAACGATGCCATCGTTGGAATGTTCGACCATCAGTTGCAGGAGTTTTGCATTGATCATGGGGCTCACCTACAGGCATTTCGTATGCGATGTGCGCCAAAGGCTTCCGTGCAGTAGCTTTTGGCGCTGTTTGTTGCATGATGAACCAAGGAGGCTCGCCGCAGAAGGTGCATCTGGGTTTAGAATGTATCACCCCTTGAATGACACCTCGTTATGACCGACGCCACCCCACCCGAATTGCTACCCATGCGCGATGTGGTCAGCCTGACCGGCATCAATCCGGTGACCTTGCGTGCCTGGGAGCGGCGTCATGGGTTGATTCGCCCGCAGCGCACCGAGGGCGGCCATCGCTTGTACACGGCCCAGGATGTCCAGCGCATACGTGACATCTTGCGCTGGACCGCCAACGGCCTGCCCATCAGCAAGGTGGGTGACAGGCTCGCCTGCCAGCCTGAGGCGCCTGTGCAGCAGCCCTCGGCCTTTGACGACTGGCGCGCCGCCGTTGCGCGCGCTTCCAGGGCATTCGATGCGCAGGCGCTGGAAGCTATCCATGGGCAGCTGTTCACACTCTTGCCAAAGGCCACGGTGCTGCGGGACGTGCTGATGCCGGTTTGGCATGAGCTGGCTTCAGGCACTGCGCCAGGCCAGCGTAGCCAATGGTTGTTTCTCGATACGTTCTTGCGCGCCCGGCTTCTGCTGCGCTTGCAGATGAACCAGGTCGATGCGCCGCGGGTGCTGCTGGCGGGTACCGAGGGTCAAGCCGAATGCCAGGTGTTGTGCGCCGGGCTGCTGTTGAGCAGCGAGCGACAACGCATCGAAGTGCTCGGCTGCGGGCAGCCGCTGGAAGAGCTCCCGCTGCTGTGTGCGGCGATGCAGCCAGCGGCACTGGTGATCGCGCTGCAGCCACCGGTGAGCCCTGCCTTGGCCAAGCGCCTGCGTTCGCTGCAGATGGACATTGCTTGTCCGCTGGCCTTGACGGGCGAGGGGCTGGCCGGTGTGCAAGCGGCCTTGCACGGGCTGCCGGCGTGCCTGTTGGACGAGCACGGTGCTGACGTCGCGCGCGTGCTTGACGCCTTGCTCAGGGGTGCGCTGGACCTCTGAACCTGGCCCTTCCCCCTGTCCAAGTAGTGAGGTGCACAGTTCCGTAACGGCGTCTACGCTCTCTGAGCGTCATTAAACTTATGCTGAACCGATACGGCGCATTGTTCAAAGGAGCTGGCAATGACTGTGTTCGTAAAGCGTTTCAGTACGCATCGGGCGGAACATGCGAAACGGTGGCTACTTGCACCGGTTATCCTGTTGGCTCTCCACAGTAGCGACCTGTTAGCCGGAGGCATCTTCATCTATGAGGCCGGCCAGGAAAGCAACGGCTTGGCCAATGCTGGCTCGGCGGCGCTGGCCACCGACCCCAGCGTGCTGATGAGCAATCCCGCAGGTATCGCCCTGCTGCCCGGCACGCAGATCAGCGCCAACACGCAGGTAATCCTCGGCGACCTGCGTTACTCACGCGACAGCAACAACCAGTTCGACGGCAACGAGGGCGGCAATGCCCTGCAATACCTGCCGGGCGCCAGCCTGTTCATCAGCCACCAGCTCGATGACCGCTCGGCCATCGGATTTGGTATGTACGGTAACTTTGGCTTGGCACTGAACTACGACGATGACTGGGCAGGGCGCTACTTTACCCAGGAAGCAGCGGTGATTGGCGTGTCTTTCCAACCCACCTTTGCGTACAAGTTCTCCGATGACCTCACCGTCGGTATCGGCCCGCGCATGATGCTCGGCTATTACCGCACCGAGGTGGCCGTCAATAACAGCCTGCTGGGTTTGGTCGAGCGCCCCGACGGCCAGCTTGAATACAAGGACACGGATTTTGGCATTGGTGTGAACCTGGGCCTGCTCTACCAGCTCGCCCCTCGCACGCGAATTGGCCTGGCCTACACCAGCAAGGTGAAACTGGAGTTTGAAGACAATCCGCATGTCAGCAACATCAACAATCCCCTCATCAATGCCGCCCTGAACCGCCTGGCTGTAGACACGCTGGAACTGGAGATGAACGTGCCGCAGACCGCGACGTTCAGCGTGGCCCATCAGCTGGACGATCAATGGACACTGCTGGGTAGTCTGGGTTGGCAGGACTGGAGTGAATTCGGTGATATCGGCGTGGAGGTAGATGCCAACGCCGCCGGGGTTAGCCGCACGGTCGATCGCCAGTACAAGGACACCTGGCACGCCTCGGTCGGCGCGCAGTACCAGGCGACCCGCCAGCTGCGCTGGAGCGTTGGGGTGGGGTATGACAGCTCGGCTGTCGATGACAAGGACCGTACTGTGGACAACCCGATGGGCGAGACGTGGCGCTTCGCGACCGGGGTGAACTATCAGGTTGAAGAAGGGTTGGACCTGCACCTGGCCTATACGCTGGTCTGGCTCGGCGATATGGACGTGGAGCAGACCAAGGCACGCTCCGGCGATACGTTATCAGGCAGTTTCGATAACGCCGCTTTGCACATCATCGGCGGCGGCGCAACGTGGCGATTCTGATGGATTTCATCCTTGATAACCGCTTCAACCTGGAAGGAGAAGTTGCATGAAAAGTAGGTCGCTTATTGCAACCGTGTGCCTCGCATCGCTGTTACTGCATGGCTGTGCGAGCAAATACGTGGAGCCCGATGAATACTCCGGGTTTCTGAAGGACTACAGCAAGCTCAAAGAGGAAAAATCACCGTCGGGCGCGGAGGTGATGCGCTGGATCAAGCCTGGGATCAAGGCCAACCAATTTACCAGCGTCTATGTCGAACCCAGCCAGTTTTATCCCAAGCCGCAACCCACTGCAAAAATTCCGCAGCAAACCTTGCAAGGTATAACCCAATATTACGATCAGGCATTGAAAAACCAATTTTCCACCGTGCTGCCGCTGGCGACGAGCCCCGGGCCAGGTGTACTGGTGGTGCGCCCGGCGATTACCGGGGTAAGCGCCAAAACCAAAGGGCTACGCCCCTATGAGGTTATCCCGATCGCGTTGGTGGCCGCCGGCATCAGTACGGCTACCGGTATTCGCGACCAGGACACCAGTGTAGCCACCGAGGCCGCATTCATTGACGGAAGCTCCAATGAAGTGGTGGCCGAAGTGGTGCGCAAGGGTGCAGGCGCTGAGCTCGACAACTCTTCGCAGATCATGCAGGCCAAGGACGCACGTGCTGTGCTCGATGGCTGGGCAAAGGACATGGTCAGTTCATTCAAGGCACTGAAAAAGTAACCCGCATGTTCCCCCTGACGTGGCTGTGCGTCAGGGGGCATCGGCATGTGATCCGCGGATTCGATGCTTCAAGGATGCCCCGATGAAAACCATCCTGCTAAAGATCAAACATGAATTCCTGAAGGTGCTTCCTCCCACCGTGTTCTTTTTCGTGATTCTGCACATCGTTGCGCTGATTCGCGCACTCATGATCAAGGGGTCAGGGGTGGACCTGCCTGTCTCCGCGTCGGTGCTCATCGCCGCTCTGATACTGGGCAAGTCTGTGCTGGTGGCCGATATGCTGCCCTTCATCAATCGCTTCCCGGACAAGCCGCTGATCTGGAACGTGGCCTGGAAGACCTTCATGTATGCCTTGGTCGCGTTGATCGTGCATTACCTGGAGCGGCTGTACGAGTATTGGAAAGAGGCGGCTGGCCTGGTGGATGCGAATGCGATGTTGTGGTCATCGATAAATTGGCCTCGCTTCTGGGCTGTTCAGATTTTGCTGATCACCTTGATATTCATGTATTGCGTCATCGCTGAACTGGCTCGCGTCATTGGCCGCGAGCGCCTTAAGCGCATGTTCATTGGTCCGCTGCCGCCAAAGCAGACAGAAATGTCGGATCACGCTTAATAGCCGAATGTCCGGGTCGCTCTAAACCACAGGGCTTTCAGTTGACGGGTAATACTATGTCGAAAAGAAATGGCTACCCGCTCTATCTACTTGCGTTGCTGGCACATACCGGACAAGGGCAATATCAACAGTGAGTCCACCTACGACTGGCAATCCAAAGACTGGACGATACCCCTCAACTTGACCGTTACCCAATTATTGAAGGTTGGCGGCCAGCCCATAACCGTCCAGGCCGGCCCCCGTTACTGATTCGACTCAGCGGATAATGGCCCGGATGGCTGTGGCTTTCGCTTTGCTGTAACGCTGCTGTTCCCGCGCTGAGCCGGGCAATCAAACCCGTCATGACAAAGCGCATTTTCAGTTTGCGGCTATGCTCATTAACCAGTCGACTGCAGCCGGGATCAGGCTGACGCGGGTATTTTCCGCAGCATTTGTCCACTCCATGGATGAACATCAAGGACCCTACATGCTTCGAACCTCGTGGTGTAACAGCAAAATGCTGCTGGGTATTGCCGCTTCCATTACCACCGTTACCACTCAGGCTGACAATGCGCGTGACTGGCAGAACCTGCCTACCGACCTGAACATGATCTTCGGTTACTACAACCTCATCGACACCAATACGCCAATAGACACTTCGTTGCCAATCGATGGGCTGTCGCTGAACGCCGACCTGTATATTCTGCGCTACGCGCGGTCCTTCGGCATCGACGGACGCAACTCTGCGATACAAGTGCTTCAGCCGTATGCCGATGTCAGTGCATCATTCGATGATGCGCGGTTTTTCGACGGTACCAAACACAACGGGGGCCTGGGTGATGTGCAACTGGTCTTCGTGCACAACGTGTTCGGCGGGCCGGCGCTGACCCAGGAAGCATTCGCCACCTGGCAGCCAGAGACATTCCTCACCGGGGCCTTATGGGTAACGGCGCCCACCGGCGACTACGACAAGAAGCGCATCATCAATATTGGCGCCAATCGCTGGGTGTTCAAACCTGAGATGGCATTTGGCACGCCTATCGGGCCGACGTGGCTCGAGGTCAACGCCTACGTGTCCCTGTATGGCGATAATGATGATTACCTGGACGACAACACGCTTGAGCAGAAGCCGCTGTACGCCGTGGAAGGCCACTATAGCTATAGCTTCAACCGGGCGCTCTGGGCCTCTTTCGATGCGACTTACAATAAAGGTGGAGAGACCAGAGTCAATGGCGTCAATCAGGACAATCAACAAGAAAACACGTTACTGGGCGCCAGCCTGGGTTTCATGCTATCGCCCCAGTTCGGCGGTTTGATTGCCTATTCAGACACTGTCTCCGAGCGAACAGGTTCACCAGACGTGAACACCTGGACGTTGCGCTTGCAGTATGTCTGGTGAGCATTGATTGAAGGTCATAGCGTAATTCATGCAGGTGTCGTTACCTAGCATGCCAGAAGAACCCTGAAGGGCCGCTGACTCGTTTGACCACGGAGCTGAAGGATGGGGCGTCGCAAACAAGGCAACATGCTGGGCAGGCCATTGAAGGCCTTGTCCTGTTTGACCGTTTTGATAACCCTGTTGGTCGGTCCGGTGGGCATTGCGCTCTGTGCCGATGCGGCGGGAGCTGTACCCACCCCCTCGATCACGTCCGAGGGCTATGTGGCAACCGCTACTTGCCTTGGCTGTCACGTTACCCAGGCCAAAGCCTGGAAGGACTCGGATCACGGCTGGGCCATGCGTGATGCTACCGAGGCCAACGTGCTCGGCAACTTCAAGGATGCTCGCTTCGATGAGGCCGGGGTAACGGCGCGTTTCTTCCGTAGGCAGGGTGGCTTCTTCGTCAATACCGAAGGTGAGGATGGCCAGCCGGCAGACTTTCAAATTCTCTACACCTTTGGCCACTATCCGCTGCAGCAGTACCTGGTTGCCCTGCCCAGGGGACGCCTGCAGGCTTTGACCATCGCCTGGGACAGCAGAGCCAAGGATGAGGGCGGGCAACGCTGGTTCTCGCTCTACCCAGGCCAACGCTTCGCGCCCGATGACCCCTTGCACTGGACCGGTCGCTACCAGAACTGGAACGGCATGTGCGCCGATTGCCATTCCACTCGCTTGATGAAGCATTACGACGATCGTCAGGACAGCTTCGCCTCCACCTGGAAAGAGCAGAACGTTGGCTGCCAGAGCTGTCATGGGCCTGGCAAGGCGCATGTCGATTGGGCGAGCAACGCCAAACCCGCCGGGCAAACCTATGCGTCGGCCAAGGATATAGGGTTGGCAGTCGACTACAAGGCGTTGGGCAGCCAAGGCATGGTCGAGCAATGTGCGTTCTGCCACAGCCGGCGGCAGACCCTTGGCGTGGGGCAGTTACCTGGTCATCCGCAGCTTGACCAGAGCCTCCCGGCAACATTGCGCCGCGGCCTTTACCACGCCGATGGCCAGATCGACGGTGAGGTGTACGAGTATGGCTCGTTCACGCAAAGCAAAATGTACAACGCAGGGGTAGGCTGCACCGACTGCCACAACCCCCACACCACCAAGGTCAAGATCGAGGGCAACGGGTTGTGCCTGCAGTGCCACAACGGCAATCCACCGGTAGCCCGCTTCGCTACCCTGCAGGCCAAGGACTACGATACACCCGCCCACCATCACCATGTCGCTGGCAGCCCTGGCGCCCAGTGTGTCAGTTGCCACATGCCGACCAAGACCTACATGGTCGTCGACCCTCGTCGTGACCACAGCTTGCGGATCCCACGTCCGGACCTCGCCGGCAAGGTCGACAGCCCCGATGCCTGCACCGCCTGTCACAAGGACCAGCAGCCGGCCTGGGCGGCCAAGACAATCGAGCAATGGTTTGGCAAACCGCAGCGGCCGGTGTTGTTTGGCGAGGCGTTCCAGGTGGTGCGCGATGGCCAAGGTATTCCGTTGAGCCTTTTGAATACGGTGCTGGCAGACAAGACCAAGCCGACCATCGTCCGGGCCACAGCTGCCGAACAGATGGCCGACCTGGGCCCCCAGGCCCTCATCAGTCTGGGCTGGGCGTTGAAAGATCCGAGCCCATTGGTGCGAGCCTACGCCACCTCTGGATTCTCCAGCGTGCCACCAGAACAGCGTCTCAAGCCACTGTTGCCCCTGCTCGAAGATCCGTCCCTGGCGGTGCGCGATGAGGCAGTGCGGGCGCTCGCGGATGTGCCCAAGGCGCAGTTGCCCGCCCAGTCGATGGAGGCGTTCAGCGCCGCATTGGCGGACTATGAGGCGCGGCTGCGTGGCAATGCCGACCTGCCTGGCGGGCGCTTGAACCTGGCTGTCCTGTTGAGCCGTCAGGGGCGTCAGCAGGAAGCCATGGAACAGTACCGTCAGGCATTGCACCTTGACCCTTACTTTGTGCCGGCGCGGGTCAACCTGGCCAATCTTGCAACGGCCGAACACCAGCTCGATGAAGCGGAAAAGGTACTTCGCGCAGGCTTGGCGCTGGACAAGATGTCGGCCCCCGACCACGGCAACCTGGCGTATATGCTCGCCCTGCTGCTGGTGGAGCGACGCCAGCCCGAAGAGGCCGTGGGCTTGATGGAAACGGCAGCGGTCGCGCTGCCAGGTAATGCGCGCATTCGTTACAACCAAGGTTTGCTGCTGTCGCGCATGAACCGTCGGGATGAGGCCTTGGTGGCGCTGCGGCGCGGCCTTGAGCAGGCGCCTGACAACGCCGACCTGCTTTACTCGTTGATCTACCTGCATGCCTTGGCCGGTGAACGCCGTGAAGCCTATGCCTATGTACAAAGGATGCGCAAAGCGGCCCCTGACGATTCACGCCTGCAAGGCATCGAGCCTTATTGGCAAAAGTATGAAAGTACAAACTGAGCTGGCGAGGGTGCTGTGAGCGGCTAGATTTACCTCGTCGCCTTCAAGCAGTTGCGAACATCCGTGGGGCATCCTGTCGATGCCCCGACTGACTAGGACCGGACAGTGGATATACGCGAGCAGATTGCTGAACTCGAAGCCCATGTGGCGCAGAGCGTGCTGGGCCAGGCCGATACCATTCGTCATGTGATCCTTGGCTTGCTGGCCAATGGTCACGTCTTGCTGGAAAGCCTGCCGGGGCTGGCAAAAACGCGTACGGTCAAGGCGTTGGCCACGCATCTGGAAGCCAGCATGCGGCGCATCCAGTTCACCCCCGACTTGTTACCGTCGGACATCACCGGTGGCGAAATCCTCCAGCAGACCGCGCAGGGCAACGAGATCAAGTTTCAACCCGGGCCGCTGTTCGGCAACGTGATTCTCGCCGATGAGATCAACCGCGCCCCGGCCAAGGTTCAGGCGGCGCTGCTTGAAGCCATGGAAGAACGCCAGATTACCGTGGCCGGTCAGAGCTACCCGATGTCGGGCCTGTTCATGGTGCTGGCGACCCAGAACCCCATCGAGCAAGAAGGTACCTACCCATTGCCCGAGGCGCAGATGGACCGGTTCCTGATGAAGCTGCAACTGGACTATCCCAAGGTGGAGGATGAAACCCTGGTGCTGCGCCTGGTGCGCAACGAGGAACAGCAGGCAGGCCACCCGCACCAGGCGCCTGGGCGTCTGCCCCAGGAGGTGGTGTTCGCCGCCCGCAGCGCGATCGCCGGCATCGAAGTATCGCCTGCGATCGACCGCTACCTGATCGATCTGATCAACGCCACCCGCCACCCGGCAGAGCATGACCCCGACCTTGGGCGCTGGGTCAAGATCGGTGCCAGCCCGCGTGGCGGTATCAGCCTGGATAGGGTGGCGCGCGCCCACGCGTGGCTGGCCGGGCAGGAGTACGTCACCCCGGACGATGTGCGTGCGGTCATCCATCCGGTGTTGCGCCACCGCTTGCAGCTCTCTTACGACGCCGTCGCCGATGGCATTGGGGCCGACCAGGTGATCGACCGGCTGCTGGACAAGGTCGCCATCCCGGCCTGAACGGAGCGAGCCCATGCAACCGACCCAGGATGGTTTCGTCTACGCTTCGCTGAGCCAGCTGATGGCGTTCGAATACCGCGTGCGCGGTTTGAGCTTTCTGGCGCGTCAGCCCTTGGCGAGCATTCTGGCGGGCAACCATGCCTCACGCCTGCGTGGCCGGGGGTTGAGCTTCGACGAGCTACGCCGTTACATACCAGGCGATGACCTGCGACACCTCGACTGGCGCGCCTCGTTACGCTATGGCAAGCCGTTCGTGCGCACGTTTACCGAGGAGCGCGACCGGCCGACGCTGCTGATGGTCGATCAGCGCATGAACATGTACTTCGGCTCCAGGCGCAGTTTCAAGTCGGTCACCGCTGCCGAACTTGCCGCGTTGTCGGCATGGATCGCCCTGCAGGCCGGTGATCGGGTGGGCGGGTTGGTGTTCGACGATCAGCAGGTGGTGCACATCAGGCCGCTGCGCAGCCGCGCACGGGTGCAGGCACTTTGCGCGGCAGTGGTGCGCAGCAACAACCGCCTCAGTGCGTCAGGGCCGGACAGCGAACAAGCGGGGCAACTCGACAGTGCGCTGCGTACTGTCATCGGCCTGGCCGGGCATGATGCGCTGGTTTGCATCATCAGTGACTTTGCCGGTGTGTCGGAGCAGACCTTGAAGCTGTTGCGACAACTGAGTGCGCACAATGATGTGATCGCCATGCAGGTGTATGACCCTATCGCGCTGGAGGTGCCTGACAAGGGGCGTTTGAGCGTGACGCAGGGTGAGGTGCAGGTCGACCTTGAGGTCGGGCGGCGCCAGGTGCACCGGCCGTTGGGCGATTTTCTCTCCGGGCGCCTGCAGGAAGTGGCCCAGTTGCTGCGCCGCAGCCAGATACCCCTGATGATGATCAGTACCGGCGACGAGGTGCTGGGCCAGGTACAGCGTGAACTGGGGCGGCTTGGGGGGAGTGCCCGATGAATGCCCGGCCGTCGCCTGCCGCCATCGACCAGCTCAAGGAGCTGCCGTTGCCGGTACCGCCGTTCAGTTATGCCCCGCACACCTGGGGCTGGGCGGTATTGCTGGTCTTTGTGGTGCTGGCAGGGCTCGCTTATACCGTGTATGCCTGGCGGCGCTGGCAGCGCAATCGCTATCGGCGTGAGGCGCTGTTGCGGCTCGACGCGCTGGCGGGGGCGCTGGCCAAGCCCGAGCAGCGTCTGGCGGCCCTGCGTGAAGTGCCGGAGCTGATCAAGCGGGTAGCGCTTTCCATGCCCGATGCACCCGCGGTGCATAGCTTGTCGGGCGCGCAATGGCAGGTGTTTCTGCAGCAGCGGGCACGCTTTGCCTTGCCTGGGCAGTTCGCCGCGCAACTGCACACGCTGGCTTATGCGCCAGAGCTGCAGGTGCAGGCGATCGGCGAACCTGAGCTGCGGACCCTGGTGAACACCTGCAGGCGCTGGATCGAGGCTCATCATGTGGCAGTTTGATTACCTGTGGGTGTTCTTGTTGCTGCCCTTGCCCTGGCTCGTCTTCCGTTTCATGCGCCCTTATCACGAGGCGCGCAGCGCATTGCGGGTGCCGTTTTTCTTCGCCATGAGCCGTGCAGTGAACCAGTTGCCGGGCACCTCGCCACCCTCGGGCGGGCGCTGGCAAGTGCTCGTGAACCTGCTGGTATGGGGCCTTCTGGTGGCGGCCTGCGCGCGGCCCGTGCTGGTGGAAAAGGCCATCGAGCGTGAGCAGCCGATTCGCGACATGCTGCTGGCGATCGATATTTCGCAGTCCATGCAGGCCAAGGACTTTACGGACGCCAGTGGCCGGCAAGTGGATCGGTTGAGCGCGGTGAAAGGGGTGGTCCGCGACTTCATCGCCCAGCGCAAGCAAGACCGCATCGGCTTGATCGTCTTCGGCACGGGTGCCTATCCACAGGCGCCCCTGACCCTCGATCATGCCAGCCTCTCGCTGCTGCTCGATGAAGTCGGTGTGGGGATGGCCGGGCCGAATACCGCCATAGGCGATGCCATTGGCCTTGCCATCAAGCTGCTGGACCAGGCCAATGAGCAGGAAAAGGTGATGGTGCTGCTGAGCGACGGCAACGACACCGGCAGCGCCATGACACCTGAACACGCGGCAGCCTTGGCCAGCGATCGGAAAATCGTGGTACATACCATTGGTATCGGCGACCCCCAGGCCAGCGGTGAAGACAAGGTGGACTTGCAGGCGCTGGAGCGCATCGCGCGTACCACCGGTGGCCGGTTCTTCCGCGCCGATGACCGGGGCGCGCTGGCGCAGGTGTATGCCACACTCGACCGGATCACCCCGCACCGCGTCAAGACCTTCAGCCATCAGCCCAAGCGTGACCTGTTCTGGTGGCCACTGGGGGCGGCCCTGCTGTTGCTGGCCTTGGGGCACAGCCTGGCAGCCATGGCTGGCCCGTTGCGGGCAAGGCCTGCGCAGGGGAGGCCGTGAATGGACATCGACCTCAGCGCCTTGCACCTGCTGCGCCCTTACTGGTTGTGGCTGTGGCTACCGGCTGCGCTGCTGCCGTGGGCCTGGCAGCGGCGCCATGATCTGAGGCGGCAGTTGCAAGGCGTGATCGCTCCACACTTGGTCGAGCATTTGCTCATCACCCCCGAGGAGCAACACCGGGTGCGGCCCGTTCACCTGCTGGCAGCACTGCTCGGCCTGGGTGCCCTGGCCGCAGCCGGGCCGACCTGGCAGCGCGACATCCCAGCGTTCGTCGACAACCGTGCGCCGTTGATCCTGGCGCTGGACCTGTCGCCCTCTATGGATGCCGACGACGTCCCCCCGTCCCGCCTGCAAGCCGCCAAAAATACCTTGCACGACCTGGTGATGCGTCGCGCGGGGGCGCGCACGGCGCTCATCGTGTATGCCGGCAGCGCGCACCTGGTACTGCCCGCCACCGAAGACCCACAGTTGCTCGATACGTTCTTGCAAGCACTGACCACCGACTTGATCGCGCAACCCGGCAAGGATGTAGCGGGGGTGATCGACGTGGCGAAACGCTTGCTTGCTGCCGAACAGGTGCCCGGCACCCTGGTGCTGCTGACCGATGGCGCCGATGCCGGGCAACTGTCGGCACTCGCGGGCGCGCTGAAAGGCAGCGACTTGCAGGTGATGGTACTGGCGGTTGGCAGCCACGACAGCGGTGTTTTGCATGACGCCCAGGGCCGTACCCGCGTCGATGCCGAAGGGCGCCCGCTACAGGCGGACTTCGATCAGCAGGGGTTGAGGCAGTTGGCCAAAGCCGTCAACGGCCCGCTAGGCAGCCTGACCCTGAGTGACGACGACCTGGACTGGATCGAGCTGCATGCGCAACAGCATTTTCAGGCAGCCCAAGGCGACCCGCAGCAGGTGCACTGGAAGGATGCCGGCTACTGGCTGTGTTGGCCGCTGGCGCTGATCGCGCTGTTGTGCCTGCGCCGTGGCTGGAAGGTGCACTGGATGGTCACCGTGCTGGTGGCGGCATTGTTGGGCACGCAGCCGCAAACGGCGCGGGCCGGGACTGTCGCTGATGCCTTCTTCACGCCTGACCAGCAGGGTCGCTGGGCCTTTGAGCATGGCCATTACCCGCAGGCTGCGGCGCATTTCAACGACCCTTACTGGAAAGGCCTGGCTGCCTACACCGCCGCCGACTATGACGTAGCCTTGGCCAGCCTGGGCAAGCTCGATACCGCCCAGGCATTTTTCTACCGGGGCAATATCTACGTACGCCAGTTCAAGTTCCCCCAAGCGGTCCAGGCCTACCAACAGGCTTTGAAGCGGCAGCCAGTGTTTCCCGAGGCCAGCGCCAACCTGGCATTGGCACAGGCGCTGCTCAAAGACTACGAAGACCAGCAAAAGGCAGGAACACCAGACGAGAAGGCCGACAAGGTGGTGGAGGACCAGACACCCTCCAAAGGCGCCCGGCAGAAGCAGCAAACTCCGCAGGCCGCTTCGGACCAGGTCTGGCTGAACAACCTGACGACGTCGCCGGCACAGTTCCTCAGGCGCAAGTTCCTGCTTCAGGACGCCTCACGGCAAACCCCGGAGGGCACCCGATGAAACGCTTGCTGTTGCTGCTAGGGCTCTACCTGCCATTGCTCGCGGTCGCGGCACCCGAGGCACGCGTGCAGGCGCGCCTGCTGCCGGCCGGTGACACGGTGGTAGGCGCGACGCTCGAGCTGCAGGTCGACTTGCTGGTGGACACCTGGTTCACCCAGCCGGCCGTGCTGCCGGTGATCGAACTTCCGGGTGCTACGGTGAGCGCGCCGAGCGGTGAAGCGCAGCATCTGAACGAACGACTCGACGGCAAGCCCTTCTTCGGCCTGCGTTACACCTATCAGATCACCCCGCAAACGGCCCAGGCTTTCACGCTCCCTGCGCAAACCTTTCAGGTGTTCCCCGGCCAGGCGGATGCGCCGGTCACGCTCACCAGCGAACCGCTGTCGTTCACAGCCAAGGCCCTGGCCGGCGACGCGACTGTGCACCGCCTGGTGGCGCGAAACGTCAGCCTTGAGCAACAAACACAACTGTCGCATTCGCCGTTGCGTGCAGGGGACAGCATTACCCGCCGTGTGATGACGCAAGCCGAAGGTGCGCAGGCGATGCTGATACCGCCGCCACCGCTGGTCGACATCAAAGGCCTTAAACGCTATGTACAAACCCCTCGTATTGCGCCGCTCAGTGATGGCCGCGGAGGCTC
Source organism: Pseudomonas sp. GLN_2 (assembly GCF_043106005.1). Classification (NCBI taxonomy): domain Bacteria; kingdom Pseudomonadati; phylum Pseudomonadota; class Gammaproteobacteria; order Pseudomonadales; family Pseudomonadaceae; genus Pseudomonas; species Pseudomonas sp. GLN_2. Next base: position 100,078 of record NZ_JBICMC010000083.1, read on the forward strand.
GATCGGCGGCCAGCGCGAGGACAGTGTGAGCTATGTGGTATCGGCTGCCGGACGTTACCAATTACCCGCGATCGAACTGCAGTGGTGGGACGCGGCTACCGGTGAGGCCAGGCAAGCAACGTTGCCCCCCATCGACGTCAACGCCGTCGAGGGTGGTTACAAGGCGCCCTTTGCCATCGACCAGGACCTGCGCGCGCTCGGCCGTCAGGCACAATTGCGCCTGCCCGGTCATTGGTTGTGGGCAGCGGGCTTGCTGGTGCTTGGCGGGGGGCTGGTTTACTTTGCACAGCCTTGGATGCACGCGGTGTGGCGGCATTTGAAAGGCTGGCAAGCAGCGCGGCGAAGGGCGCGCTTGCAGTCTGCCGAGCATGCCTGGCGGCAGGCGCGCGCACAACTTGCGCAAGACCCACCTCGGCTCGATGGGTTGTACCTGTGGATCCGGCGGGCTACCGGAAAGCGCACGGTATCGGAATTTTCCTCAGCTTTACCGTCCCCATTGCGAATACGTCTACTAGACTGGCTCCAGAGTCGCTATGGCAACGTCAACAAAATGCACCACGCCCCGCCGTCATTGAGACCGATGCTACCCGCGCTGCGGCGAGCGGCAGTGACTGGGCGGCAGGTCAGCCACCCTGAAGGCTTGAAACCGCTCAACCCGTGAGCCTTTTGCCTGAAGTGGATGGACAGCACACAGGAGGGATACTTCATGCTCGACCTGCACCGCACGCGCTGGTGGTTGACCTTGTTGATCGTATTGCCCTTGGCGGTGCAGGCCGCGAACCCGCTGCCGTCCTGGCGCGATGGCCCCTCACGGCAAGCCATCGAAGCTTTCGTGGGCGCCGTGACCACCGAGGGCAGCAAAGATTATGTGCCTGAGGCCGAGCGCATTGCCGTCTTCGACAATGACGGCACGCTATGGAGCGAGCAGCCGTTGTATTTCGAAGTGCTGTTTGCCCTTGATGAGGTCAAAAGGCTCGCACCCCAACACCCGGAATGGGTCACCCAACAGCCGTTCAAGGCCGTCCTTGAGGGCGACCAGCAAGCACTCAGTGACAGCGGCATGGACGGCATGCTGAAGATCGTGGCCGCCACCCATGCCGGGGTCAGCACCGAGGCTTTTATCGCCAATACCCAGCGCTGGCTGGCGAAGGCCGTTCACCCTCGCACCCACAAGCCGTACACCGAGATGGTCTTCCAGCCCATGCTCGAGCTCTTGCAGTACCTGCGGGCCAACGGTTTCAGGACTTACATCGTTTCAGGCGGCGAGGTGGCCTTCATGCGTGCGTTCGCAGAGGAAGTCTACGGCGTGCCGCCAGAGCAGGTGATCGGCACCACACTGGATGCGCGCTTCATCGATGACAACGGCAAACTGTCGATCGAACGGCTGCCCAAGTTGCTGCACAACGATGATGGCCCAGGCAAGCCGGTGAGCATCGATGCCCATATTGGCCGTCGCCCTATCTTCGCCTTCGGCAACTCCGACGGCGACCTGCAAATGCTGCAGTGGACCATGGCTGGCGACGGCAAGCGCTTTGCCGGGCTGGTCCACCACACCGACGCGACACGCGAATGGGCCTATGACCGCAACAGCAAGGTCGGGCGCCTGGATAAGGCGCTGGATGCCGCCATGGGTGCGAACTGGACCGTGGTCGATATGGCCCGTGAGTGGCAGCGCATCTACCCATTCGAAAGCAACCAGGCTCAATGAAAGAGAACCGCAGGGCACAGGGAACCAGCCAAGCAGTAGGTCGATCGTGCACGTAGTCGTGGCAAATGCCAGTAAACGTGATACGGAGAAACCGCCTTATGAAGTCCAGTAGAAGATGGATATCCACATTCGCGCTAGCCGCTACTGCGGCGGTGAGCGTGTGCACAGCGAGTGCCGCGGAAAAGCCCAATATCCTGGTGATATTCGGCGATGACATTGGCCAGACCAATATTAGCGCCTACGGCAAGGGCGTGGTCGGCTATCAGACGCCGAATATCGACCGCATCGGCCAGGAAGGGATGCTGTTCACTGACTATTACGCCGAGAACAGCTGCACCGCTGGGCGTTCCTCCTTCATCACCGGACAGACACCGCTGCGCACTGGCTTGTCCAAGGTCGGCATGCCTGGTGTGCCCGTGGGCTTGCAAGCGCGAGATGTCACCATTGCCCAGGCCCTCAAGGCGCAGGGCTATGCCACTGGCCAGTTCGGCAAGAACCACTTGGGCGATCGAGACGAATACCTGCCAACCAATCACGGGTTTGATGAATTCTTCGGCAACCTGTATCACTTGAATGCTGAAGAAGAGCCCGAGCGTGAACTTTGGCCCAAGGAAGACCAGGAGTTCATAAAGGCCGCTTCGCCACGGGGCGTGATCAAGGCCAGCGCCGATGGCAAGATCGAAGACACCGGTGCGTTGACCAAGTCGCGCATGGAGACCATCGATGACGAGACTACCCAGGCGGCAATCAACTTCATCGACAAGCAGGTCAAGGCTGACAAGCCGTTCTTCGTGTGGATGAACACTACGCGCATGCACCTTTACACCCATGTGCGCGAAACGATGCGTGGCCAGAGCGGTATGCCGGGCAATGAGTATGCCGATGGCATGCTCGAGCACGACGGTGATGTGGGCAAGCTGCTCAAGACCCTCGATGACCTGAAGATCACCGACAACACCATTGTGGTCTACACCACGGACAACGGCCCTAACCAGTTCTCCTGGCCTGATGCCGCGACGACGCCGTTCCGCAACGAGAAGAACTCCAACTGGGAAGGCGCCTACCGCGTGCCGGCGATGATCCGTTGGCCGGGCAAGGTCAAGCCGGGCACGGTGTCCACCCAGATGTTCTCGGGGCTGGACTGGTTCCCGACACTGTTGGCCGCAGCCGGTGACGCTGGCATCAAGGACCGCTTGCTCAAGGGCGCCGATGTGGGTGGCAAGAACTTCAAGGTGCATCTGGACGGTTACAACCAACTGGATTACCTGACCGGCAAAACGGACAAGAGCGCGCGTGACGAGTTCTATTACTTCAACGACGACGGTGAACTGGTGTCGATGCGCTTCGGCAACTGGAAGCTGGTGTTCTGCGAACAGCGCGCCCCTGGGGGCTTCGCGGTTTGGAGCGAGCCGTTCACCTGCCTGCGGGTACCCAAGGTCTTCAATTTGCGTATGGACCCGTATGAACGCGCCGATGTCGTCTCTAACCAGTACTACGATTGGGTGACCAAGAACGACTACCTGATCTTCCAGGGAACCCGCAAGGCTGCCGCATTCCTGCAGACGTTCGTGGAATACCCGCCGAGCCAGCGTCCGGCAAGTTTCAGCATCGACCAGATCCGTGCTGACGTGGACAAGAAAATCGAAGAGAAGATGAAGCAATAACGGCAATGCCCCGCGCCCGCCCTCGGCGGGCGCATTCTTTCATACCCAGTGCGGACAGACGTGTGGGTCCGCTAAGGCTTGATGATGCCAGCAGTCGTGAACCTTCCCCGCGCCGACAGTTCCGCCTCCACCGAAACGCAAGCACCGTTGCAATGGCTGATGCCTGCGGCGTTGCTGTTCATCTCTGGCGGTGCAGCGCTGATCTATCAGGTGCTTTGGGTCAAGCAGCTGTCTCTGGTGGTCGGAGTGGAGGTGTATGCCATCACCGCTGGCATCAGCGCGTTTTTTGCAGGGCTGGCCATGGGGGGCCTGCTGTTCGGTCGCTGGGCTGACCGGTTGCGCCACCCGATCAAGCTCTATGCGGGGCTGGAGTTGGCGGTCGCTTTACTGGCGGTGGCGGCGACCTTGGGGCTGGCGCAGAGTGCGGCACTGTTTGCCCGCCTGGAGGCGAGTGTCGGCTTGCTGGCCTGGCTGCTGCCATTGAGCCTGGTCGGGCTGCCTGCCTTTTTGATGGGCGGGACCTTACCTGTACTGGTTCGAGCGCTGACCCCCAGTGACGCGCAGACGGGGGAGGCGGGCGGTCGGCTATACGCCGCCAATACCGCTGGAGCAATCTGCGGCACCTTGCTGGCTGCATTTGTCTTGCTGCCCCTGCTTGGCGTCACCGGGGCCGCCTGCGTAGCGGGGGCGTTGAATCTGCTGGCCGCGCTGGGCGCCTGGTGCGGGCGCGGTAGGCATGAGCGGGCCTTGCCTACCTCTGCCACTGCCTCGCTGCCGCGCACGCGGCAGGCTCGCTTGGCCATCGCCCTGTATTGCCTGGCAGGTGGCGTGGCGCTCGGTTATGAAGTGGTTTGGACGCAATCGATCGTGCAGTTCATGAGTACCCGCGCGTTTGCCTTTTCCGTGGTGTTGGCCACCTATCTGATGGGGCTGGTCCTGGGCAGTGCACTGTATGCGAGGCGCGCAGATCGCATCCGCGACCCTTGGGGGCTGTTCGGCCTGCTGATCGCGTCTGCCGGGCTGCTGGCGTTGTTGCAGATTGCCGGGCTCGGTCGGTGGCTGGTGACCTGGCAGACCCTGCTGGAAAGCCATGTACTGCAACTGACCGGCAGCCAGTTGGCAGGGATGTGCGCGCGCTTTGCGGCTGCCGCAGTGTGCGTGGTATTCATCCCGACCACGTTGCTTGGGGCGGCATTTCCGCTGGCCCTGCGCCTGGCCGTGGACAGTGGCCAGGTGGGGCGGGATGTGGGGGCGGTGATTGCCCTCAATACCCTGGGTGGCATCGTCGGTGTCATGCTCACGGGGTTTGTCCTGGTGCCTGGAATAGGGCTGGTGCGAACCTTGGTGGTGCTCGCTTGCGTGGCAGCGGCCATTGGGGCAGTAGCGACATGGCGCGGCCAGGCCGTGCACAAGGGCATGCGGGCAGCGGTCCTGCTGGTTGGCGGCGCGACCCTGGTTACCGGCGCGCTTACCCCACCAGAACGCTTGGCACAGTTGTTACCAGGCGCGCGAAGCGGCGAACTGGTGTTCTATCAGGAAGGCCGCGGCGGCACGGTAGCGGTGGTCAACCAGCAGCGTCAGGGACAAGCGTTCAACCGCCTGTACATCCAGGGTGTGTCCAACACTGGGGATGCCATGCCGTCACTGCGCTACATGCGCCTGCAGGCGTTGCTGCCCTTGCTGATACATCGCGGCGAGCCGCGCTCGGCCTTGGTGATCGGCTTCGGCACCGGGATCACCGCCGGGGCAATGCTGCGCTATTCAGGCCTGGAGCATCCGGTGGTTGCCGAGCTGCTGCCGCAGGTACTGGCAGCGGCGCCGCTGTTCTCCGGTAACTACGACGCTGTGAACGATCCGCGCCTTGACATCCGCCTGCGTGATGGGCGCCGGGAGCTGTTGCGTAATGAGCAACGATACGACGTGATCACCCTGGAGCCGCCACCGCCCTCGGCAGCAGGTGTGGTCAACCTTTACTCGCGCGACTTCTATCAGTTGGCAGCCTCTCGCCTGCAGGAGCATGGACTGGTCGCTCAATGGCTACCGCTCCCCACCCAGAACGACGAGGACAGCCGCTCGCTGGTACGCAGCTTTCTTGACGTGTTCCCGCATGCCTCGCTGTGGACCACCGAGTTTCACGAGATGCTCTTGATCGGCTCGGCAACGCCGATGGTGCTGGATGTACCGCGCATCCGCCAACGCTTCGAGCAACCCCAGGTTTCGACTGCCCTGGACCAGGTCGGCGTGAGTTCGGTCGAGGCATTGCTGGCCACCTGGGTGACCGACCGGCAAGGGCTTGAGCGTTATGCCGGCGATGCACAGCCGGTTACCGACGATCGGCCCCGTATCGAGTACGCGCCGTGGGTACGGCCGCGCGAAATCACCCGCGTGCTGCCGGCCTTGCTGGCGCTGCGCGTAGCGCCACCATTGGAAAACGCCAACCCCTCGGTGCTCGCCGCGGTGAATGATGAGTGGGCGTTGCTGCGTCGTTTTTATGGGCTGTCGCTACTGGCTTACAACGGCAATCGCCAGGCCTGGATGCGTGAGGCGCGGGCCTTGGCGCCGATCAGCGCAGAGAATCCTTACATGCGCTGGTTTACCGGCGGCAAGCGCTGAACTGAACCCACGGTTAGAAACTGCGTCAGGCCTGGCTATTACTATGTGTTGCGCCTGCACCCGATGATTCTGTTCGGTGCCTTGGCTGTGGCCGACCAGCACCGGAGGAGTCATTGTTCACGCGGAGTTTTCAGGTTTGGACGGGGCCGAGTGCCACTGCTCCTTGGGCACCCATTTGGGTTGCTCGGGGTCGCCCAGGTAGTGAGGCGACATAATTTGCACTCCATACTCGTTGAACACGTCCTGGATATTGGCGTGCAACAGGCTCAGTAGCTGCGCGCGTGGCCTGGGCTCTGACGGAATGGCCTGGGCCACTAATCGATACTCGGGGTAGAAGTCCGACAGTGCCGTCTGGAATACCTGGGGCATGGGCGTTTGCAGCACGCCGTCGGTGCGCCGAGCCGCTTCCAGCAACATCGCCTCGACCTGACGCCACGGGGTGTCATAGCCGATGGTCACCACGGTATCGACCACATAGCCTGGCCCTTGCACGATACGTGAGTAGTTCTTGGTCACCGAGCCGGTAATCATTGAGTTGGGGAGTGTCAGCACTTCGCCAAGCCCGGTGCGAATGGTCGTAGTGAACATGCCCACCTCGGTCACCGTGCCCTCGTAATCACCCACACGTACAAATTCACCGGCGCGCAGCGTGCGCGTGTAGGTGAGGATCAGTCCGGCGGCGCCTTGGCCGATGACACTGGTCGCCCCCAGTGAAATCATCAGACCGAGCAACACTGACAACCCCTTGAAGGCATCGGTACCCGAGCCGGGTAGATAGGGGTAGGCCATCACCAGGGCGAAGAGCCAGATCGCCAGCGACGTCAGGCGCATGGTTGGTTGCAAGGTTTCGGCGGTCAGCCATTTCAACGTGCCCGGGCGTGCCATGCGCCTTAGCACACGCTTGGAGAAGGCGCTGATGCCACGGGCGATGAAGAAGATCGACAGTGCAACGGCCAGGCCGGGCATGGCGCGCAAAATACCGCTGATCAGGTAGTTGAGCAGCGCCATCAGGTGGATATTGAGGCTTTCCCCCCAAGACCTCGTGTAGGGGAACTGAGACAGCACGAAGCCCAGCCACTGGTAGCAGAACAACAGCACGACCAACCAGTACAGCAGCCAGAGTGAGCGGTCGATCAGGTAGTACAGGTTTTGCAGGTCGAACAGTTGCGTGTGGCCGACCTTGAGGCGCTCGGAGTGTTTGCCCATCAGTTTGGGCAGCAGCCCCAGGAGCTTGCGTCGACAGTAGCCTGCGGCCTTTACCAGCATGAAAAAGACCACGGTTGCCGCAGCGCTGTAGCCTATCGCGGTGAGCAAGAACCGCAGGCTACGCGCCTGACGGGTTTCCTCGACGACAAGGCGCAGGTTCTCGGCGGCCTGCTCGGCGGCTTCGCCTGTTGTAATGTTGTCGGCCGCAGCATCCAGTGGCGTCACGATGAATGCACGGCGCCCGCCCAGCAGCACCAGGTAGCTGCGCAGGATAGGGTCGACGCGAACCTCCAGGTCGTTCGTTTCCTGGAGCGTTTCCTCGATGACCTTCTTGGCGCGCTGGGCGCGCACCTTGGGTGTTTCGCCCAGCAGCGTCGCACGAAAGACCAGCACCGTGCGGTTGATGACGGTCAGCGGGGCGGGTTCGGCAATCACACCCTCTATCTCCGGCCCGGCCTGAGGGGTGTCTGCGTGGAGCAGGGGCGAGAACAGCACGTGGATCAGTAGCATCAGCCAAGCAGCCCGTCCCAACCTGCGCTTCATGCCCATTTAACAGCCCCTGTGCCGACGAGTGGATTGCTACCAGCATAGTCGGCTTCAGCCAGCATTCAGTGGCTTAGTTCGCGGGCACGAGGATCACGAAATTCTTCTTCATGTCTTCCACTACGGTCCATTTGCCCTTGGCGCCCGGTTCGATAATGAACGTGTCGCCAGCGGCCAGCGTGACCGGGGCGCAACCCTCAAGCTCGATGACGCAGCACCCACTCAGGACATGGCAGAACTCCCAGACTTTGTAGTCAATGCGCCACGCCCCGGTGCTGGCTTCCCATTCTCCGGAAATGCGACCTTGCTGTTCATCGTGATAGTACTTGGACGTCAGCGTGTGAGGGGTACCTTCCAATACTTCTTCAAAGAAGGGCAGGTCGCGCAGCGGTTGGATATCCAGTTCGCGGAACACGGTCAGTTTCTGGTTCATGGCTGTTTCTCGAGCACGTTGTGAGTAGGGCGATACATTAAATAGGCTTCACCGGTGACGCCCAGCATCGGGTGCGGAACGATCTGGCAGGTTTTAACAATTTGAAAACCATGACGTTCGTAGAAGCGGCGTGCACCATGGTTTTCTGCGTAATCGATCAGGCACAACCCATCAAGGCCCGCGTCGTCAGCGCGCTGCTGGGCGTGGCGAAGAAACTGGGCGCCCAGCCCCTGGCTCCGCCAGGCCTCATCCAGCGCCAGGCTGGATATGTACAAGGTATCGGGTATTTCCATGTCGGAATAAGGCGCGAGGACGGGGTCGGTCTCGACTGGCCTGTCAGGCGTTGCGCGCAAGGCATAGCTATGCATCATGCCGATGACGCGCCCTTCGAAAGTGGCCATCAGGCAGTTCTTGTATGAAAAGTCGCCCTGTTCTCTGGCATAGCGAGACGCACCGACACTCAGCAAGGCTTCTCCAGGTGCGGCGAGCTTGCTCCATATGTAATCGGCCATGCCCTCCGATGTCAGTTGAAAGAAGCGCGCAATATCATGCGCGTCCGAGACTCGAGCGGGTCTGAAGTCGATAGGCATGCACAGTGCTCCCATGGTGCCGGGGGTCAGTATTCAAGGGCTACGCCTTTGGCCGGGAGGCAGGGTAGACGGTTATAGCGGTTCCCATGATGCTCTGCGCGAACACCATCAGCATGGCCTACGACACGCCTCATGACCCGACCGATTTCAGGAGCAGGGACGCTCCGCCGGCGCCACCTGCACCGGGGTCATGCGCCAGTGCCCGGGCGGTTGGCAAGCAACTCGGCGACCAAGGCGCTGGTATCGACGATATCCAGTTGCGCCAGGCATCGCACAGGCAGGCGAAAGGGGGCGATGCTGTCGGCCACCAGTACCCGTTCGAACGCGCCGCTGTCGAACAGCTCGCCACCGGTGGTGAACAGGCCGTGGGTGGCCGCAGCCAGTAGGCGGCTGGCTCCGGCCTGCCGGCAGGCCTGGGCAGCGCGCAGCAGCGTCTGCCCCGTACTGATCAGGTCGTCGAACACGATAACGGTGCTGCCTGCCACGTTACCGACCAGGTGTTCGCCGCTCAGGCCTGCCTGTTGGCGGTGTTTTTCCATCATGGCCACCGAGACCGGGCGCGCCAGCAGGTGCGCCAGGACCTGGCGAAACTGCTCCGCACGTTTGACGCCACCCATATCTGGCGACACCACCGTGACCGCCTGCTCACCGAGGAGCGGGGCCAGGCGTTGGGCGAACAGTGGGGTGCATTGCAGGTTCCAGCTCGGGATTCGGTAGGCGTTGTCGAAGGCGCTGGGGTTGTGCACGTCCAGCGCCACAATGCGGTCCACGCCGCAGCTTTCCATCAGCCGAGCCACATGGCGGGTGATGATAGCGTCCTGAAACTCCACCTTGCGGTCCTTGCGACCGTAACAGAGGTAAGGCGTGACTGCCGTCACCTGGCGGGCAGCAGCGTCCTTGAGCGCGCCACAGAAGAACAACAACCGGCATAGCTTGTCATGCGCGCTGTGGTGCGCGTCACCATACAGCGAGTGGAAGACGATGACCGATCGACCGTCCACCGATTCGCCAGGCCAGCACTTGTGCTCTCCGTCCTCGTAGTCGCGCTCTTCATGTGCAGACAGTTTCCTGCCCAAGCGTTGCGCCACGGCATTCCCATAGGCCTGGCTGCCTTGCAAGGCGAACAGTAACGGCGGTGTGTCATTCATGCCCTGCGCTCCAGAGGTCGTTCACAGCAACATGAGCTGCATGGCACTGTGCGGTTTGATGAGTATCTAGTCGAGCATAGCCAGCGGGCGATCGTTCAACCGTGAATCGCCAGAATACTGGAGTGAACCTTGTACAGGGTTTGCTCGGTAGTACTGCCGACGACCTTGCTCACCCCCTCGTGGTAGAGCGTGCCCATCACCACCACATCGAAGCCTTGCTGGTTCGCGTATTCGCTGACCACGTTACGGGCAGCGCCCCGCACCAGGTGCAGGTGGTCTGGCTTGATGCCATATTGGCCGCCGAACGTCGCCATGCGCTCGCGCCCACGACCGGACATTTCCTCGACCAGTTTGTCGGTCCAGGCCACGGGTGCGGCGGCATAGGCGACGAAACTGGCGCTGGGTTCGTAGGCCTGCAGCAAATGCAGCTGCGCCTTGCAGCGTTGTGCCAGTGCCTGTGCCGATTGCAGGATGTGGTCGTTGAGCTTGTCGATCACCGGGTCGTGCTCGACCAGATCAACGGCGACCAGTATGCGCGCTGGCAGCTTCGTTTCAGCCTGGGCTACCAGGTGCAGCGGGATCGGGCAGCGGCGTAGCAATTGCCAGTCCAATGGCGTGAGCAGGGCACGGCTCAAGGCGGTTTCGTGCTGGATGTCCTTGATCACCATCCCGACCCGGTGCAGTTGGGCCAGCCGGATCAAGTCCTTGAGCGGGTCTTGGTCGTCCAGTGTCTCGGCGTAGGCGGTAATGCCCAGCTCGCCCAGCGCCTTCACCTGCTCAGCGAGCCAAGCCTTGCGATGCTCGGCGTCCTGCTTGCGGGCGTTTTTGCGTAGCACCTGGTCCAGGGTTGCCAGGCGCGAGGGCAATTGACTGAGCGCCACCAGGTGCAAGGTCGCACCTGTCGCACTGCTCAGCGCTTGAGCACGCGTCAGGGCAGGCGAAGGGTGCAGGTCTGGATGGCAGATCAGCAGCAGTCTTGAGTAAGTATTCATGATGGCCTCCACCGCGGTGGCAGCCTCGATGAAGGCCCACCGGTTCAGGCCAAGCGTGACGCAGTGGGGCTCGATGACCTTGATATTTATCAAGATTGGCTGAATGTCAGCTTCATAATGGTTGCGGTGCGGCGTTAATCGCCGCGTTCCGCGCAGGTGACAAATCAGGCGGACACCATCACCCTTGATTCTGAAATTCTAAAGGTGTGTTCACCGGTCGCTAACATTTATCTGCGCAAAAGCTTGATACTCAATGAGCCGCCGACCTTGCTGAATGGGAGATGCCTTCGATGGAGTTACGCCAGCTTCGTTACTTTCTGAGTGTGCTGGAGTGTGGCAGCCTCGGCAGAGCCGCGCTCGAAACGGGCGTTGGGGTATCTGCGTTGAGCCAGCAACTCACGAAGCTCGAAAGTGAGTTGAGTACCCGCCTGCTGACACGCTCTAGCGTTGGCGTCACGCCCACCGCGGCAGGCTTGGCATTCGAATACCATGCGCGCCTGACGCTGCGCCAGGCCGATTACGCCATGTTGGCCGCACGCAGTGGGCGTATGAGCGGGTACGCCAGCGTCGGTATGGCACCCACCACGGCTTCGGTGTTGGGCCTGGCGCTGATCGCCAGGATGCGCGAGCGCTACCCTGATATCCGTCTTCATTTGGTGGAAATGCTGTCGGGCTACCTGGTGAACCAGCTCAATACTCGGCACCTGGATTTGGCGGTGTTGTTCCAGCTGGAGGCTGGCATTCGGCTGGATGCGCGGCCGCTGCTGGAGGAGCGGCTGTTCGCATTGGTTCCGGTAGCCTTGGTCAAGGCTGACTGGGGGACGTCGCTGACGTTGCAGCAGATTGCCTCGCTGCCCTTGGTCATGCCCAGTGCCCAGCACGGTCTTCGCGCCACGTTACGCGTCATCCTTGAGCGCGTCGGATTGGACGCGAATATCGTCATGGAGGTTGATGGCCTGTCGCTTCTCATGGATTGCGTCAGCGCAGGTCACGCCGCGACGATCCAACCCGGCGCCACTGTAGCGCGGGCCATGCAGGCAGGCTTGCGGGTGTTTTCGATCGACGATCCGCAAGCTCAGCGTCGTAACTTGGTGGTGAGCCTGGTCGATGATGAACTCTCGCCTGCTGCACTTGCCACGCGAATCGTGCTGCATGAAGTGTCCCGCGAATTGGTGCAGCAGGATCGCTGGCCAGGGGCGCGTTTGCTGTGACCGCCTGCGAACGACCGTCCCTTTAGAAAAACTGAAGACCTCCCCCCTGCAATCGTGTTTCGCCCAAGGTACGCGAACCCCTAGAGTCCGGGGTCCGCGAGGAGCTGCCCAACCCTGGCTTCTCGCTCCCTGGAGGCGACATGATCGATGTACTTGTCATTGGCGGCGGCAATGCTGCCCTCTGCGCCGCGCTGATGGCGCGCGAGGCCGGCGCCAGCGTGATGCTGGTGGAAGCCGCGCCCCGCGCCTGGCGAGGCGGCAACTCCCAACACACCCGTAACCTTCGGTGCATGCACGATGCCCCGCAGGATGTGCTGGTGGAGGCTTACCCCGAAGAAGAGTTCTGGCAGGATCTGCTGAAGGTTACTGATGGGCAGACCAACGAGGCCCTGGCGCGTCTGGTGATTCGTGCCTCGTCCGACTGCCGCGGCTGGATGCGCCGCCACGGCGTGCACTTCCAGCCCTCGTTGTCGGGTGCGCTGCACACTGCGCGGACCAACGCGTTCTTCATGGGCGGGGGCAAAGCCCTGGTCAATGCTTATTACCGCAGCGCCGAGCGGCTTGGTGTGCAGGTGCGCTACGACAGCCCGGTGTGCGACCTGGAGGTGCGCGATGGACGTTTCATCGCTGCCCACCTGGCGGCCCGCGACGTCAACGGGCGGCGCCTGCCCGCCGAGCGCATCGAGGCGCGCAGTTGCGTGCTGGCGGCCGGCGGCTTCGAGTCCAATCGACAATGGCTGCGCGAGGCCTGGGGGCAGAATGATCGCGGCGAGTGGCCGGCGGACAACTTTCTGGTGCGGGGCACGCGCTTCAACGATGGCGCGCTGCTGCGGCGCATGATCGACCTGGGTGCCGACACCATCGGCGACCCGACCCAGGCCCACATGGTCGCCATCGATGCCCGCGCACCGCTGTACGACGGCGGTATCTGCACGCGCATCGACTGCGTGTCGCTGGGCGTGGTGGTGAATCGCGACGGCCAGCGTTTCTACGACGAAGGCGAGGATTTCTGGCCTAAGCGCTATGCCATCTGGGGGCGCCTGGTCGCCCAGCAGCCTGGCCAGGTGGGGTTTTCGATCATCGACCAGAAGGCCCTGGGCCGTTTCATGCCGCCGGTGTTCCCTGGCACCCGCGCCGACAGCCTGGAGGCCTTGGCCGTAGCCCTCGAGCTACCGGTGCCTGCGTTTCTCGAGACCCTGCGCGCCTACAACCAGGCATGCCGCCCCGGCACGTTCGACCACACCCGGCTGGACGATTGCCGCACTGACAGCGTGCAACCGGTCAAGAGCCATTGGGCCTTGCCGATCGATAAACCGCCGTTCTTCGGTTACCCGCTGCGTCCGGGGGTGACGTTCACCTACCTCGGCCTGCGCACCGATGCCACGGCCGCCGTGCATTTCGCTGGACGGCCCAGTCCCAACCTGTTCGTCGCCGGCGAGATGATGGCCGGCAACGTGCTGGGCAAGGGCTACACCGCCGGTGTCGGCATGTCCATCGGTACCGCGTTCGGCCGCATCGCCGGCACTCAGGCGGCGGCTGCCGCCGGCCATTGTATTTCCCCCCTGGAGGCCCAGCATGACTGTGCAAATGCCTGATCCCCACGTGTTCGAACCCGCCCCGCCACAGGCCGAGCTGATCCCGCTGCTGAACCTGGACGAGCAGGAGGTGGACCGGCAGATGCGCATCTGCAACGCCTGCCGTTATTGCGAGGGGTTCTGTGCCGTGTTCCCGGCGATGACCCGTCGACTCGACTTCGGCAAGGCCGACATCCACTACCTGGCCAACCTCTGCCACAACTGTGGCGCCTGCTTGCACGCTTGTCAGTACGCCGCACCGCATGCGTTCGCGGTGAACGTGCCGCAGGCCATGGCCAAGGTGCGCGGGCAGACCTACGCTGAGTACGCTTGGCCGGCCCGTTTCGGTCAGCTCTACCGGCGCAATGGCACCTTCGTCGCCGTGGCGTTGGCGCTGGCGCTGTCGCTGTTCTTGCTGCTGGCCTTGCAGGTCAACGGCACTTTGCTGCCTGGGCGGCTGGCCGGAGACTTCTACGCTGTGTTCCCGCACAACACCCTGGCGCTCTTGTTCGGTGGCGTGTTCAGCGCAGCCGGGGTGGCCCTGGGCGTGGCGTTGAGGCGCTTCTGGCGCACGGTGTCGCCCGCCCAAGCGCGGCAACCGGCCAACGGTGCATTGCAGGAGGCGGCGAGCGCAGTGCTGACGCTCAAGTACTTGGATGGCGGCCATGGCCAAGGCTGCAACAACGCCGACGATCGCTACACGCTATGGCGTCGACGCTACCATCATTTGACCTTCTACGGCTTCATGCTGTGCTTTGCCGCCACTGTGGTCGCGACCGGTTATCACTACCTGCTGGGCCTGCATGCGCCATACCCGCTGCTCAGCCTGCCGGTGGTCCTCGGCACCCTCGGTGGCATCGGCCTGATCGTCGGTCCAGCGGGCCTGCTGGCGTTGAACCTGCGCCGCGCGCCAGCGCATGGCGACGCCGCGCAGCGCCCCATGGACCGTGCGTTCATCCTGCTTCTGCTGTTGGTCAGCACGACCGGTATGGCGTTGCTGGCCCTGCGTGACACCGAGGTGATGGCGATCCTGCTGGCCGTGCACCTGGGCACCGTCATGGCACTGTTCGTGACCTTGCCCTATGGCAAGTTCGCCCATGGCCTGTTCCGCAGTGCCGCGCTGCTGAAGTTTGCGATCGAAAAGCGCCGGCCCGACCCTCACGGCTTGGGCGGGGACTGAACCCTGCACGGGATGCGATGCGACACCGTGTGTTCAGCCTGGCGAGCAACGCAGTGGCCACTGTGCTGATCTCGCTGTCCGAGGGTGCCTGAGAACGCGGAACCCTGCTGCGCCGCCTGAAGGGTCCGCCGAACCTCATCGCCACGGCCGACCTGACCGTGCTCCCCGCATTGACACAAACGCCGACCTGACATCAAGCGATGCCGGGTGGGGAAGGGGGCCGTCTGCGCTGCAGGCGGCCACATAGACAATAAAAACAAGAGAACAAACCATGCTC